>JANLOW010000416.1:0-8957 GCA_031366785.1 Bacteroidota bacterium
TTTGTAAAATTTATAAAATTTATATATAATTTTAATTATTAATTTTTAAATCATAAAAAAAATGAAAAAGCTATTTGCAATGGCAGTTCCTATTCTGCCCGGAAAAACTCCAATGTTCAAAAAATTTATCATTGAATTAAATGGTAAACGCAATGCAGATTTTATTAAATCACGCAAGAAACTTAATGTTCATGAACGTACATTTTTTCAATCAACACCTATGGGAGATATGATTGTTGTAACTCTTGAAGGTAATGATCCTGAAAATGCGTTTAAAAATTTTGCATCATCTAATGATGAATTTACCAATTGGTTTGTTAAAGAGGTTAAAGAGATTCATGGTTTAGATTTGAAAAATCCTCCAAAGGGACCATTGCCTGAAATAGTAGTTGATACTATGGAAGAAGTCTACGAAAGCTGATTTGGTAATTTATTGTTACTAAAAATTGATTTAAAATTTTTCTCTATTTAATAATATATTCATGCGAAATTATATAATGATTTAGTCTATATCAGAATATTATTTCGCATGAATATGTTGTGATTGATTTTTATAAAATTTGTTAAAGGATTTCGAAATTACTTAATAGATCAGAGTGTTTTGAGATGGTGGAAATAATATAATGTTTTGGTAAATACCAACTCAATTGATTTATGTATTGATTAAATTCATAAAGTGACGTAAGATCTTCAGCAAATAAATTGAAAACTAATTCGGGGACAAAGGGGGTATTTTCCTTTCTTTGAATCACCATAAATTTTGGTTTTTTAACTCCTATTTTTTGTAAATAGCTTTTAAGAAGTAATCGTGTATAATCGGGTAAATGATTTTCAGAAAGTTTTACAATATGAAATTCATCATTATTTTTTAGTAATTCCGGATTTTGCTGAATTTTGTAATTAGTTTTAGAAATAAATTCATTATTGATTTTCAGATTCAATATATCACCATAAGAAAATACCCAATCTGCATCATTTCCATCGGGATTAATTATTACTCCAATTCCTCTTCTAAGCAAAATATTATCTTGCATATTTTTAATGCAATAAGATTCAAAAGGATTATAGTTTTCAATTGTTTTAAGAACAAAGTATGGAAAAGAGTCTATGCCAAATATAATTTGGGGTAAAGTTTCTGGGAAGCTAGCAGTAATTATATTTTCAAAAAAAGTGTTTTTCCAAGCTTCATCTCTTTTATCTTTTGGAATTTTTAATAGTTCTACAATCACTTCAGTTTTTAATGGATCACAAGAAATATTTACTGAATTGCCCATAGAAAATTCTTGTTTTGTTTTGTCTTTTGACAGTAAGGAATCAAATAAGCTCATATTATTTAAATTTTTCTATTTAATTGATTAAGAATTTAATTTCTAATAAATATTTAATTGAATTAGTAAATTAAAAATAATTCGCTTAATAATTAAACATCCACAACTATTCTTTCCGATAAATATACGATTTTGGCTTTTACGGTTTTATAATTCATAGTTCTTAAAATATCTGCATATCGAATTATCTGTTCTATATGTTTTTTTTCTCTTTTACCTGTTTTGAAATCAATAACTGTTGCATTATTTTCTTTTACAATAACTCTATCTGGGCGGACTACTTCTCCATTGGCAAGAATAATTTCTCTTTCCGAAATCACGGTTTCCCCATCAATAAAAAAAGATTGAATTTCTGACACGGACATTATTTCCTCAATTTCTTTTTTTAAAAATATTTTTTCTTCATGACCGATCAATCCTTCGAAAATAATTTTGTCAATTACACTATCTATTTCCGTTATTTTTTGGATACCAGCAAGAACACTATGGATAAGAATTCCATAATTAATTTTCGACAGTTGTTTTTCATTTAACAATGCTAAAAGGTTAGTAGAATGCGTTGTTAATTTCATCTTTTCATGCCAGCTTGAAGTAGGATAAAAAGGAAGATATTGTGTAACTATTTTTGAATTATTTTTACCTGAATCGTCAAATCGATTTTCATCAATTCCATTTTCGAAAATATTATTAATAAATTCTGCATTAATTTTTCTGCACGTACGAAAAATTAGTTTTGATATGGAATTAAGTTCGTTTTCATTATCCGTTGGACAACACACAAATAATTTCTCTTCCGCACGTGTAAAAGCAACATAAAGTAAGTTAAGATTATCAATTACAGTTTGGTTAATTTCATTTACATACTCTTCACTAAAAAATGTTTCACGCAAACGAGAACTTGTTAAAACGGCAACATTACCTAATTCAGCATAAGGAGTATTCTCTGTATTCATCCATTTTATTTCATTAGATTTTGGTAATATTGGCCATTCAGTGAATGGCATCATTACTACAGGAAATTGTAATCCCTTTGCACTGTGTATTGTCATTATTCTTATTGCATTTGTATTTCCCGGAACAATGACAGAACAATTTTTAACTTTTCTTGAAGTATCCCACCACTGAAGAAAACCCTCAAGGCTACTATTTGTTATTGTTGTAAATTCAAGAATAAGATCTAATAATCTTTGTATATAGGAATCCTGTATTGCATTCAGATTGAAAATGCGAATGAGTTGTTCACATAATTCATAAACAGGTAATTTTCCTAAAGAGGAAAGATTGGAAGTAAACAATTCAGGAAGATATTTGTTAAAGGCATTTTCTTCTAGTCCTTCAAATAGAGGTTGAATTTGAGCATTTATATTAGCTTTCCGGCCTTTTGTATTAATTCCACTTTTTTTATGATCTACAAATAAATCGTGCCAATTTTCATTTATATTTTTTAAAATATATCTTCTATAGTAGTAAATAATTTCACTTCGAGCGATTGTATTTTTATTATCACTCAGGAAACGAAATACATTTATTAAAAAATTAATTCTGGGAGAGGCTTTTATCAACAATGAGTCTGGTGAGATAACTTCTTCTATCCCTTTTTGAAAAAGACGGTTAGCAATTTCATTTCCATCTTTATTTTTCCTCACCAGTATACAAATATCCTTGTATTGATACCCTTTTAATAAAAGATTATTTATTGAAATAAGCATTTCATTGAATGCATTAATTTTCCAGCCAGATTCATTATCGACTTCATTCATTTCATTTTTAATAAATTGAATTTTTACATATCCTCCATTTTCATTTTTTAAAAAAGTATTTTGAATTAGATCCTTACCATAGGCAAGCTGAAGTGGTTCAAAATTTTCCATACCTACTCCTTCGTTTACAAGAATTGGTGCATAAGTGAAAAAATTATTATTAAATTCGACAATATTTTTTTTACTCCTATAGTTTGTTGAAAGAACCTCTTCCTTCATCATAGTTTTAAATTGTTTCAAGTCGGAGAATATGTCACGTAAAAGTAAATTCATATTACCCCCTCTCCAGCGATAAATTGATTGCTTAGCATCACCTACAACCAATGTTATAAAACCACTTCCAAGTGTATTAATAATCAGCGGTAGAAGATTCTTCCACTGCAAAATACTGGTGTCCTGGAATTCGTCAATCAATAGGTGTTTATACTTGTTTCCGGTTTTTTCGTAAAGAAATGGAGCATCACTTTCATTAATTACATTACTTAAAAGCTGTGTTGTATCGGAGAGGAGTATTACACTGTTTTCATTTCTGTATTCTGTAATTTTCTTTTGAAGATCATTTACAATTCCAAAAAGATATATTTTTCGAATAATTTCTACAGCTGTCAAGTAATTTTTGTATTCTTTTTCTACAAAGGTTAATATAATTTGTAGAAGAGGGATAAATTTATTTTCTGCAAGATCAAGGATTAAATCACGGGAATTACTTTTTTTGGTTGTCCATTTTTCAGGGTCGGCTAATGCTTCCAATATCCTTACTTTAGGCTTGTAATTTTCCGGATTGGTTGTCAAATTTATTTTGTCAAAATAAGCAGCGACGCCTTTTGAACCATACGAGAAATCAGAAACAGTGAGGCCATGGTTTTGAAACTGAACCAGCATATTCTTTCCGTATTTCTGCATTTCATTTTCAAAATATTTCTTTGTAGATTTTAAATTATTATAATGAAAATGGATTTCATCCCGAGTAAGAATTTTGGTGTTATATCTACTTTCCTTAAAAAGTTCTTTTGCAACAATTTCAATATCTTTTTCAAGATTCCATCCTTTATCATCATCCATTTTTTGAAATGCAAGTTGAGTCATCCAATCTGTCAATTCTTTATCCGTGCCTATGTCTTTTAACAGACGATCCGTTGAATCCATTATAGCATCATCAAGTTCAACTTCAACTTGCATATTAAGCGGTAGATGAATTTCCCGAGCCAATGCTCTTAGAATACGCTGGAAAAAGCTATCAATAGTACAGACGGAGAATGAAGAATAATCGTGGAGAATATTTTTTAATGCATTACCGGCCTTTTTAGTAAGATCGATTTTTGGTAATTCAACTGAAAGAATTGATCGAATGGAACTATCTTCATCATTGCTCAATGAAACGAGAGCAGCAATGATACGGTTTTTCATTTCTTCTGCTGATTTATTAGTAAAAGTAATGGCTAGAATAGATTTATATTCATCCGGATGGTGAAGAACAAGTTTTAAATACTCGAGCACAAGGGTAAAAGTCTTACCTGATCCGGCGGAAGATTTATATATTTTCAGTGTTTCCAATAAGTAATAAAATTTTAAATCAGATGACTTGTTATTTTGAAAATTTAAATACTGAATGAATATTTTCGTTTGATTTGTATCGAATGAAAGGTAGTTAATTTGCTAATAATTTGTAGCTAAATTATTATTTTTTTTCACCACAATATTTTTATTAAAAGATTGTATTGATTTTCGTACTTTTGAAAAAATTAATCAACTTTAATTAATGCTTGGATACCGCTTTGGGAAACATTTACCGAAAGATGACAATCAAAATCCTTTCGATAAACTTTTCAATCTTTTTATGCAATTGCTTAATTATACCTCGGGAGATGTATATGAAGCAATGGAATGGCTTAATGAACTTGATCGTGAATATAAACTAACCAGTGATGATTATACCATGGTCGATTTTATAAATGACCTAAAAAGTAAAGGTTATATAAAAGAAAATGGTAATAATGGTCAGTACTTAATAACTCCTAAAACGGAACAAACCATTCGCAGAAATGCACTGGAGGAAATCTTTGGAAAATTAAAAAGGTCGAAGCAAGGGAATCATGTAACCCGATTTACAGGTAATGGAGACGATTTGACTAGCGATTTACGCGAATTTCGATTCGGTGATTCTCCGGATCAGGTGGCTATGACTGAATCTATTCAGAATGCTCAGGTAAATCACGGAATTTTCGATTTTGCTTTAATGGAAGAGGACCTTGTTGTTCGTGAAAAAGAATTTAAAGCTCAGACTTCAACTGTTTTAATGATAGACATTTCACATTCTATGATTTTGTATGGGGAAGACCGGATAACACCTGCCAAAAAAGTCGCTATGGCACTGGCAGAACTTATTAAAACGAGATATCCGAAAGACACATTGGATGTTCTAGTTTTTGGTGATGATGCCTGGTTGATTGAAGTAAAAGATCTTCCATATCTTAAAGTAGGACCGTTTCATACCAATACGGTTGCAGGATTAGAACTTGCTATGAATCTTTTGAGACGCAGAAAAAATCCAAATAAGCAAATATTTATGATTACCGATGGTAAGCCAAGTTGTATGAAAGAGGGAAATCAACTTTATAAAAACAGTTTTGGTCTTGACAGAAAAATTGTAAATAAGTGTCTTAACCTTGCTTCTTCTTGTCGTAAACTTAAAATTCCAATTACAACATTTATGGTAGCTGAAGACGAATACCTCCGGTCGTTTATTCATGAATTTACAGAAGCAAATTCCGGAAAGGCTTTTTATACTTCCCTTCAAGGGTTAGGAGAATATGTTTTGGAAGATTTTGAAAAGAATAGAAGGAAAAAAATATGACCGATGATGTTAATGATGAATATGATAAGGATTATAATAAAAATGATGCTTTGTAATTCAAGTCATTAAATGGAGCAATAAATTTTTAATTAGCAATTAACAAGTAAACAATATATGAATTCTGAAAAATTATTAAAAATTAAAACCCTTGGTGAACTCAAAACTTTAGGTTATAAAACTAGAAGTATAAAAGAAGAATTAAGAGAAAATCTTATTATTAAATTGAAAGCGAAGGAAAAACTATTTGATACTATTAAGGCTTTTGATGAAACTGTTATTCCTGATTTGCAACGTGCGGTACTTTCTCGTCATAATATTTTATTTTTAGGTTTACGAGGACAAGCCAAAACCAAGATTGCACGATTAATGACGCAATTACTGGATGAATATATTCCAGTAATTAAGGGATCGGAATTAAACGAAGATCCATTAAATCCGGTTTCAAAAGCAGGAAAGCAATTAATTTTAGATAAAGGAAACAATCTTGAGATTGAATGGCTACACCGTGATGAGCGTTACACAGAAAAACTTGCAACACCTGATGTTTCTGTTGCTGATTTAATAGGTGATGTTGATCCAATAAAAGCAGCTAGTTTGAAACTTCCCTATTCCGATGAAAGAGTTATTCATTTTGGATTAATTCCGCGTTCTCATAGGGGAATATTTGTTATTAATGAACTTCCTGATTTGCAAGCAAGAATACAAGTTTCATTGTTTAACATTTTACAAGAAGGAGATATTCAGATTCGTGGATTTAAATTACGGCTTCCATTGGATATTGAATTTATTTTTACTGCTAATCCGGAGGATTACACCAACAGGGGAGCAATAGTAACCCCTTTGAAAGACAGAATTGAAAGTCAGATCCTGACACATTATCCAAAAGATATAGAAACCTCTAAAGAGATTACACTTCAGGAAGCTTTGCTTTCCGATGATCAAAAAGAAAAAATAACTTCTCACAAACTAATTGAAGATCTATTAGAACAGATTTCATTCGAAGCCAGAAGCAATGAATTCATCGACCCTAAAAGTGGTGTTTCGGCGCGATTGACGATTTCGGCTTATGAAAATATATTCAGTGCGGCAGAACGAAGAATGCTATTAAATAATGAAGATAAAACCTTTATACGCATTTCAGATTTTTGGGGAGTGATTCCTTCAATTACAGGGAAGATTGAGCTTGTTTATGAAGGAGAGCAGGAGGGATCTTTAATTGTAGCTCAAAACCTTATCAGTAAAGCAATAAGAAGTCAGTTTCTTAAATATTTTCCGGATCCTGAGAAGTTAAAAAAGAAGAAGGAAGTTAGTCCATTTATGGAAATCATAGAATGGTTTGCTTCCGGAAATGAAGCTGATATTTTAAACGATATGACTAATAAGGATTACGGAAAAGTTTTGAATTCTATTCCCGGACTTAATGAAGCGCTTAAGAAATTTTTTCCAAAAGTAAAGGGTGAAGAGAAGCTTTTATTAATGGAATTTCTATTACATGGCTTGGCAGAATATTCACTGTTGAGTAAAAATAATCTAATAAGTGGTTTAAGGTTCAGAGATCTTTTTACTTCGGTATTTAACCAGGGGCAGGAGGGACGTATATAGTCTTTAGTCTTTAGTCTTAAGTCTTTAGTTAAAAGTTTCAAGTATAATATTTAAAATACTTTATACTCCAGACTAAAGACTAAAGACTCAAGACTAAGTCCTTATTATTTTGCCCCAAAGTTCATTATACCACTCCAAACAGTACTGCTTCTGAAATAAGTATTCAGATGTTTTTCTTCATTGAAAAGAGCATAGACAGCAGAACCACTGCCTGACATTGAAACATAAACAGCACCTAATTTGTAAAGTCTTGTTTTAATATTTTTTATTGTCGGGTATTTTTCAAAGACGACTTTTTCGAAATCGTTTTCAATCGAATTTTTCCAATCGTTAATTGGTTGTTGAATCAGATCTTTGAGTGATACGCTTCTTTTTACAGGTTTGATCCATGAATAGGCTTCTGAAGTACTAATATGTATTCGTGGTTTAACGATGACACAGAAAATATTTTTGAGTTTTACTTTAATGGGTTCAAAAATTTCTCCTTTTCCCGTTGCCAGAACCGGTTTATTACGGATAAAAAAAGAGCAATCACTACCCAATTGGCTAGCGAAATTTTCCTGATCTTTTTCAGAAATATTCAATTTGAAAATTTTATTCAAGAGTAGTATTGTATGGGCTGCATCGGATGAACCTCCACCTAAGCCTGCACCGACAGGAATTATCTTGTGTAAATGCAATTTAACTAATGGAAGATTGTAATGCTGAGAAAGCAGCATATATGTGCGAAGACATAAATTTTTTTCTTTGGTTCCAAAAAGACGAATGCCAGTACATTTGAAGTCTAAATCATTAGATTCTTTTTCATCCTGAACTATTTCGAGTATGTCCTGCCAATCGACAGGAATTAAAATTGTTTCAATAGAATGAAAACCATCATCACGTTTTTCAGTAACATGCAGACCAAGATTTATTTTACAATTAGGGAATGAGAGCAACCTTTATGCAGAAGATTAGTTATTGTTTAATAGTTAATAGATATTAGTTATTGGTATTATTTAAAAAGAAAAATTATTGTTAATAGCGTACTTTGTCATTTTTATTGGACCATTCTTTAAATGCTTCCAGAGCTTCATTTTCCATTATTCTAAAAATTGGAATTTTTCTTTCAGAATATGGTAATGCTAATTCCTGATAAATAAAATTATCATCGAAACCAATTTGTGCAGCATCTGTTTTTGAATTTGCATAATAAACTTTATCAGGGCGTGCCCAGTAAATGGCAGCCATACACATTGGGCAAGGCTCACAACTGGTATATATTTCACAACCATTTAACTGAAAATCGTTTAATGCTTTGCAAGCTTCACGTATGGCAACAACTTCGGCATGTGCAGTTGGATCATTTGAGGAAACAACTTTATTGAAACCTCTGGAAATGATTTTTCCATCTTTTACAATTACAGCTCCAAA
>JANLOW010000061.1:0-17010 GCA_031366785.1 Bacteroidota bacterium
GGCATACCCAATTCCAGATATAAAAAAATCGGAAAATATATATCATAGATCACTTCGTTATTATGAGGATAAAGATGATCAACGTTTTGTAAAAATTAGAAACGGATATTCGGGATCTGGAAATAATAGTAAACCTGTTGAAGTCAATAAAAACGGAAAGCCTTGTGTTCCTAATACTGCTGTAGATAATACTTCGACAAGAAAAGTTGATCCGACTTTAAAAGATAAACCAAAAGCTGCTGAAGGAACTTTTTGGAATAGATTGGGTGAAGGATTTCCGGGAAAGTTCGATACTTGGAAAACAGGTATCGAAATAAAAGGAGGGCCGAGAGGGGAAATCCAGTTTTACGTTAGAAAAAATTAACCAACCTAAATAACCAACAACCCCTCACGAATAACGAATAGCTGTCAATGGACTAATTCTTGTAATTACCATTGTAGGTAAAATCATCATTAATAAACAAACAAAAAGAGTTCCTGCATTTAACAATAATAAATTAGTGATTGAAAAATTCACCGGAACATAAGAGAGGTAATATGATTGTTGGTCGAGGTGAAAAATTCCTAATTGTTTTTGTAAAAAAATAAAAGCAATTCCTACCAGATTTCCCCAGAACATTCCCCGGCCAATAAGGTATCCGGCAAGGTAGATGAAAACTTTACGAATGCTTAAGCTTCTGCAACCCATAGCTTTCATAGTACCGATGAGTTTTATTCTTTCGAGTATGATTATAAGCAAAGCAGAAATCATATTCATACCGGACACAACGATCATAAGTGTGATGATAATAATAGCGTTTATATTTTGTAGTCCGAGCCAGTCGAAAATTTGAGGGTAAATATCACGGATAGTTCTTGCATTTAAATCGGATCCGGAAATGTTATAAACTTTTTCGGAGACTTCATCCAGTTTTGAGAAGTCATTAATACTAATTTCAAATCCGCCGACCTGTTCAGCAGTCCAGTCGTTTAGTTTTTGAATCTGTGCTATGTCGCAGAAGATGTACAGGTTGTCAAATTCTTCAAGACCGGTTTCATAAATTCCTGTAATATGAAATTTACGTGCGCGTGGCGGTTGTTGAATAAAATGCATGATCATATTATCGCCGGCATGCAGGTTTAATTTTTTCGAAAGATTTCCGGAGATGATTACATTATCCGAACGAATACTATCGTTAACGGAAAATATTTTTCCTTCAATAAGGCGATTGCTAAAATAATTCCAGTCGAAGTCGCTACCAATACCTTTGGCAACAACGCCTTCGATTTCATCTTTGGTTTTAATGATTCCGGCTTTGGTAGCAAAAACCTGCACATGCTTGATATTAGCATCTTTTTTCAAGGGAATTAGAAAAGACTGGTTTCTATTTACAGGTTTTGTTTCGTAGGAATTATTTTCATCGAAATTACTGATCTGTATGTGTGAACCAAATCCTATAACTTTGTCACGGATTTCTTTTTTGAAACCGGTAACAATGGCAATAGCAATTATCATTACGGCAAATCCCAATGCAACGCCAATTAGAGCTATACGTATGATGGGCCTGGAAATAACATTTTCCTTTTCCTTAGAAAAAGCTATTCTTTGTGCTATAAAAAGTTCGTAGTTCAATTTAGAAATATTAATTTTGCTTTCTCAGACGATAAAGATATTTTATTCCTCTTGTATGAAAGCAAAAAATATATTTTTCTTTTTAATTATTCTTTTGATGGCTCAAAATTCGGTAGCCAAAGAAAAAGAAAGTATTATACCCGGGGCCTATCAAACCACTTTGTATTTTCCACTTCTTAAAGGAAAAACCATCGGTATTGTAGCCAATCAGACATCTATGATCCGGCGAGTTCACTTAGTAGATTCTTTAAAATCATCAGGTTTTAAGATTAAACGAGTATTTGCTCCTGAACATGGTTTTCGTGGAGAAAGCGGTGCTGGAGAAAAAGTAGTAAATAGTATTGATAAAAAAACGGGTATTCCAATCGTTTCACTTTATGGAAACCATTTGGAACCTAATGCGAAGGATTTAGCAGGTATTGACCTAATGATTTTTGATATCCAGGATGTTGGTGTGCGTTTTTATACATATATATCAACATTGCAGTATGTCATGGAAGCCTGTGCGAAACATAAAATTCCACTTATTATTCTCGACAGACCAAATCCCAATAGTTTTTATATTGATGGGCCTGTTCTTGATAAAAAATATTCGTCATTTGTAGGAATGCAGTCCGTACCTGTCGTTTATGGACTAACCATAGGTGAGTATGCTGGTATGCTTAATGGTGAAGGATGGTTAAAGAAACAAGTTAAATGTAATCTACAGGTAATTAAGGTTAGGGATTATTTTCACTACTATAAATACAAATTACCAATACCACCATCACCGAATCTACCAGACATGGATGCAGTTTATCTTTATCCATCGCTTTGTTTTTTTGAGGGCACAGCAATTAGTGTAGGTCGAGGAACTGATAAGCCTTTTCGGTACATTGGATTTCCGGATGCATCAAATGGGGATACTTCGTTTACGCCTAAGAATATTCCAGGAGTAGCCATGCATCCACCGTATGAAGATACTCTTTGCAGAGGTTTCGATTTAAGTAATGAAGGAATGAAATCGACCCAGCAAAAAAGTTTACAATTGAAATGGTTAATTCAAATGTATGGTGCGTATCCTGACAAAGAAAAATTTTTTAATAATTTTTTTGATAGGTTAGCTGGAACTGTTGAACTGCGAAAACAGATCATTGAAAATAAAAGTGAAACAGAAATAAAACAATCCTGGCAGAAAAGTATCGATAATTATTTACAGATCAGAAAAAAGTATTTACTTTATTATGATTATAAGTAATTTGAATTTCTAATTTTTTTTTAATAGAACACGGATGATATGGATTAGGCAGGTTTTCACGGATTTTTTTCCATTTAGAAATATTATATTAAGATTGTTGCATTTTCAATTCTGTTTTCTTTTCGACACGGCCGGGATATACTTTAAGAGCTTCTTCTAAGCACTTCATTGCTTTTTTAAGATCTACAGAATTTAAAACGTAGGCAATTCGAACTTCATCAGTGCCAAGACCAGGATGGGAATAAAAGCCGGTTGCAGGGGCAAGCATAACTGTTTCGTTTTGGTAAGAAAAAGTATCTAACAACCATTGACAAAATTTATCGGAATTGTCGATAGGTAAGCGAGCGATGCAGTAAAATGCTCCAGAAGGTTTAGGGCAGAATACGCCATTCATTTTATTAAGAGATTCAACGAGAAAATCACGTCGGGTAATATATTCAGCTTTAACATTTTCAAAATATGAATCTGGAGTATCGATAGCGGCTTCGGCGGCGAATTGTCCGAAGTCCGGTGGACTTAAACGAGCTTGGGCAAATTTTAAGGCAGTTGACATAAACTCTTTATTTTTCGATATCACTGCGCCAATTCTTGCTCCGCAGGCGCTATACCGTTTAGAAATTGAGTCTAATAAAACAACATTTTGATCGATGCCTTCGAGGTGCATGACGGAAGTATATTTTTTTCCATCATAGCAAAACTCACGATATACTTCATCAGAAAAAAGCCACAAGTCGTATTTGATAACGAGTTCTCTAAGCAATAAAAGTTCTTCTTTTGAATAAAGATAACCAGTAGGATTAGACGGATTACAAATCATAATTCCCTTCGTTACAGGAGTAATATATTTTTCAAATTCTGAGATAGGGGGTAATGCAAAACCGGTTTCGATAAAAGATCGGATAGGAACAACTTTCACATTTGCTTGTGTTGAAAAGCCATTGTAATTTGCATAGAATGGTTCGGGAATAAGAATTTCATCACCCGGATCCATACAGCTCATCATCGCAAAACTTATTGCTTCGGAGCCGCCGGTAGTAATAATAATTTCAGTGTAATCGAGATTAATATTAAATTTCTTGTAATATGAAACGAGTTTTTTCCTGTAGGATTCTTTTCCGGCAGAATGAGAATATTCGACAATCTTATATGGATAGTTGTGAATTGCATTTAGCATAGTATCGGGAGTTTCGATATCAGGCTGTCCAATATTAAGATGATAGATTTTTTTGCCTTCCTTTTTTGCTTTTTCAGCAAAGGGTACTAATTTTCGGATGGGCGATGGCGGCATTTCGCGGCCTTTCCTTGACGTTTTAGGCATTACCAGTTGTTTTTACAGATTGCCGATAAAAAAGAAACCCTCCAAGCAGGAGGGTTTCAAATATACAATAAATTTATTTTAGTAATTATTTCTTATCGACAGGCTGAGTTTCAGGTGTTGTTGACGGGGCCTCAACATTTCCTTTTAAATGAAGAATTTTTTGACCTGATTTTGAATTAGAAGTAATTGTTACAGTTTTGTCTTGCATACCCATTTTACCGGTTGAATTAAATTCAACGTGAATGGTAGATTTTGATCCTTTTGTTACAGGTTCTTTTGGCCATTGTGGAACGGTACAACCGCAAGATCCTGTTGCCTGACTAATTACTAAAGGTTCTTTACCAGTGTTTACGAAGTCAAAGTCATGAGTAACTTTATCACCTTGTTTTATGGTGCCGAAATCATAAGTTTCAATATCAAATTTTAAATCTGGTGCGTTTTTGTCAACAGCTGATGCAGGTAAATTTGTAGCCGGAGCAGACATTTTATTATCCTGAGCATTTGCAAAAGCAATGCATAAGAATAAAGATAGAGTTAGTGTTGTTTTTTTCATTTTTTTTTATTTAATTTTTATTTTTTAGGTTTATCGGTAGAAGGTTGTTCGGTTTGTTTTAATACTGTTCCTTTAATATGAATAATCATAGGATTTTGTTTTGCATTAGAAGTAATAGTTACAGTTTTATCCTGAATACCGAATTTGCCCGTACTGTTAAATGTAACTTTAATAGTCGCGGTTTGATTTTTCAAAATCGGTTCCTTAGGAAAAATAGGAACAGTACAACCGCAAGATCCTTCTGCTTTAGAAATTATTAAAGGCTCGCTACCTGTGTTTATAAATTTAAATTCATGAGTAGTCGATTCTCCTTGTTCGATTGTGCCGAAATCAAATTCTTCTTTTTCAAATTTAAAACTAGCTTGGTTGTCATTATCATTACCAATATTATTCAACACTTTTTTTTCTTGAGCAAAAGAATTAATGCCTGAGAAAATGAATGCTATAAGAATTAATGTTTTGATTTTCATAGTTAATTATTTTGAGTTTTCTAATGGTAAACCGGATGCTTTTTTAAGAGGTAATGCCTGTTCAGTAGTTTCTTCAGAAGCTTCAACAATACCTTTAATAGTTAAAACTCGTGTATCTGTTTTAGCATTTGAATTTAGGGTAACTGTTTTTGTAAAGGCGCCGACACGTTTTGTATCGTAATGAACTTTAATAAATCCTGTTTGTCCTTTCAGAATGGGTTCTTTCGGCCATGTAGGAACGGTACATCCACAACTTCCTCTTGCATTAGAAATAATTAAAGGTTCTTTTCCAATGTTTTTGAATTTAAATTCACAACTACCATCGGCACCTTGTTTAATAGTACCATAATCATGCATCTCAGATTCAAAAGCAATTTCAGGAGCATTTGGGTTATCGGCTTTTACTTCTTCGGTTTTTTGTTGTATCGTTTCTTGTGCTTTTATAGTAGTCGAAAATGCAACTAAGAAAAAAGCTGAAAGAAAAAGGTATTTAATTGCTTTCATGTTTTTTGTTTTTTAGCTAGTTTAACAATTCAATTTAAATGTTTATCATTCAAACACTATAATCTTGTTATTTGTTTCCAAAAGTAGCCAATATCCTATGAATTCTTAATGAATTTGAAATTCACAATAAAATCATTTATAAAAATGTCAAATCAGTACTAAATTAAACGCTCAAAAGTCCTATTTTGTGCTTAAGACAGCAAAAGGGATTACCATTTCTTCGAGAGAAATGCCACCATGCTGGAGCGTATTTTTATAAAATGTAACGTAGTAATTATAATTATTAGGATAGGCAAAGAATTTATCCTGTTTTGCAAAAACAAAAGCTTGAGAAAGGTGTTGTCGGGGAAGCATGGCATCTGCAGGATTTTTTATTTCAAAAACTTCTTTTTTATCATAATTCAGGTTTCGGCCTTGTTTATAACGGAGGTTTGAATTAACAGTACGATCGCCAATAATTTTTGTTGGTTCTTTTACCCGAATAGTTCCATGGTCGGTTGTTATTATAAGTTTTACTTTTTTATCTGCAATACGTTTAATGGCTTCGAAAAGAGGAGAGTGTTCGAACCATGACAGAGTTAATGAACGGTACGCTGCTTCATCGTCGGCTAGTTCACGAATCATTTCCATTTCTGTGCGCGCATGAGAAAGCATATCTACAAAATTATAGACTATAACATTTAACTTATTCTGCATTAGGTTTGGAATGTTTTCAACTAAACTTTTTCCATCATTATTGTTTGTGATTTTTACATAAGACGATTTATATTCTTTTCGGAATCTTTTTAATGTATCGTTTAAAAAAGCTTCCTCATGGAGATTTTTTCCACCTTCTTCTTCATCATTTAACCAAAGATTTGGAAACCGGGCTTCAATTTCAGAAGGCATTAATCCCGCGAAGATTGCATTTCTTGCATATTGTGTTGCAGTAGGTAATATGCCAAGATAAAGTTCATCTTCGAGTAATCTGAAATATTCGCCTATAACAGGTTGGATAATTCTCCATTGATCATAACGTAGATTGTCAATTAACACCATAAAAACAGGCTCTGCAGAGGAATCTACAACAGGAAGTATTTTTTTCTTCATCAACTGGTGCGACATGACAGGAGTACTTGGGCTGTCAGGATTTTTTAACCAATTAATATAATTATTTTCAATGAATTTCGAAAAGAGTGTATTGGCTTCACTCTTTTGTGTTGTTAAAATTTCATACATATTATCATCGGCAGATTGTTTCAATTCAAGTTCCCAGAAGACAAGACGTTTATATACATCCGACCATTCTTTCCAACTTAAACGGTCGCTGAGCGACATTCCAATATTCCTGAATTCTTGCTGATAATCGGATGAAGTCTTTTCACTTATTAAGCGTTTATTATCTAAATTCTTTTTAAGCGAAAGCAGAATCTGGTTGGGATTGACAGGTTTAATAAGGTAGTCGGCGATTTTACTACCGATAGCTTGCTCCATAATAAGTTCTTCTTCACTTTTAGTGATCATAACAACCGGAATTTCCGGTTTGATGGTCTTTAAACGAGCAAGGGTTTCTATACCTGATAGTCCCGGCATATTCTCATCGAGAAAAACTATATCGAAGTCTGTTTTCTTTAAATGCTCAATAGCATCATTGCCATTATTTACGGTTACCACATCATAACCTTTTTCACGGAGAAAAAGTATGTGAGGTTTTAACAGATCAATTTCATCATCTGCCCAAAGTATATTTAATTTATCCATTAATTCAGTTTCTGTATTCTTACGATCGTTTTCAAAGTTAGCAAAGATGTTTCGATTCATACGGTTTTAAATAAAAGGGTTGGATTTTTTATTGTACTGATATCTTTGAACGGATTTTTAACCATCTTATTGCCTTAAATAAAGTTTTCGCATAATTGTATTGATTGTTGATATTTGCAGACTTATAAATCCTTCGAAGTGAAGTCAGAAAAATTAAAAATCATTAATGATCCTATTTATGGTTTTATTCAAATTCCCTATGAAAGTGTATTTCAGCTGATCGAGCATCCTTTCTTTCAGCGCCTCCGGCGGATCCGGCAGCTTGGATTGACTCATTTAGTCTATCCCGGAGCACATCATACGCGATTTCATCATGCGATTGGATCCATGCACTTAATGACAGAAGCCATTGAAGTTCTGCGTGGAAAAGGTCATAGTATTCTTGAAAATGAAGCTGAGGCAGTCACTATTGCTATTTTACTTCACGATATTGGGCATGGACCATTTTCTCACGCACTAGAAAATAGTCTTGTTAGTTCAACTCCCCACGAGGAGATGTCTGAATTGTTTATGGAAAGGTTAAATGAAGACCTGAATAATTCTTTAGCATTAGCCTTAAAAATTTTCAGGAATCAATATCCTAAAAAATTTCTATTTCAATTAGTTTCGGGTCAATTGGATATGGACAGACTGGATTATCTGAACAGAGATAGTTTTTTTACAGGAGTTTCAGAAGGAGTAATCAGCAGCGACAGGATCATTAAAATGTTGGAATTGCATAATGATGAGCTGGCAATTGAAGCGAAAGGAATTTATTCAATAGAAAAATTTATTGTTGCCAGAAGGCTGATGTATTGGCAGGTTTATTTGCACAAGACGGTTGTTAGTGCAGAAAATCTGCTTATTAATATTTTACGGAGAGCAAAAGAATTAATTCGCAATGGAGAAGAGTTATTCGCAACTCCGGCGTTAAAAGTTTTTTTATCAAATGAATTTACCCGAAACGATTTTAAAACAAATAAAAATCTTCTTGAACAATTTGCAGCCATTGATGATAGCGATATCAGTGCATCTGTAAAAGTTTGGTCAACCCATTCAGATAAAATTCTGAGCGACCTCTGCGGAAGATTAATTAATCGCCGACTTTTTAAGATAATTCTTCAGGATAAACCTTTTTCTGAAATTGTAATAAGCGAAATCAGTGAAAAGGTAAAAAAGTTAGCAAGATTAAATGATTCAGAGGTTGGATATTATTTTTATCAGGGTATGCTTGTGAATAATGCATACAATTCAGAAAGTGATAAAATCAATATCCTATTTCGAAATGGAACAGTTTGCGATATTGCCGAAGCAGCAGATACATTGAATATCAAAAACCTTAGCAAACCGGTAGAAAAATATTATTTATGTTTTCCTGATATCAATTATTGATTTTTTATTCCGTTCATTTACAAGTGTAATTAGCTTTTTAAAAGCATGTATTCATTGAATTTCTTCTTTAATCAGTTACTTGTTTTAATGTTCAAAATGTATTGGTCTTAATTGTTTAAAAAGAGTACCTTAGCCGCTTCAAAAACAGATGATATGGAGTTTACAGCCAAGCAAATAGGAGAACTTTTAAAAGGTAAAATTGAAGGTGATGCCAGTGTTACTGTAAACAGCCTAAGTAAAATAGAAGAAGGAGTTAACGGTTCTCTAAGTTTCCTTTCAAATCCAAAATACATTCCTTTTTTATATTCGACAAAAGCCAGTATAATTATTATTGATGAGGGATTTGTTTTAGAACATCCTGTTTCTGCAACTCTTGTAAGAGTAAAAAATGCTTATCAAAGTTTTGTTCAATTGCTTGAGATGTACAATAAAATTCAACTTGATAAAAACGGAATTGAACAGCCCTCTTTTATTTCTTCATCAGCCAAGCTTGGAGAAAATTGTTATGTCGGTGCTTTTGCTTACATAGGAAATAATGTTCGTATAGGAAATAATGTAAAAATTTATCCTCAGGTATATATAGGAGACAATGCATCTATTGGTGATAATACTTCTCTTTTTGCAGGGGTGAAAATTTATTCCGACTGCATCATCGGAGCAGAATGTACATTGCATACAGGTACCGTTATTGGTGCCGATGGTTTTGGTTTTATGCCAAACAGTTCAAATGAATACAAAAAAATTGCTCAGATTGGGAATGTAATTATTGAAGATTGTGTTGAAATAGGTGCTAATACAACGATTGATCGTGCAACTCTTGGATCAACAATTATAAGAAAAGGAGTAAAGCTTGATAACCTTATTCAGATCGCTCACAATGTTGAAATAGGTGAAAATACTGTTATCGCTGCACAGACAGGCATTGCCGGCTCTACTAAAATTGGAAAAGATTGTATGATAGGAGGACAAGTTGGTATTGTTGGACACATTACCATAGCCGATAAAGTCAAAATAGCTGCACAATCGGGTATTGGTTCAAGTATATTATCAGAGGCTGAAATTGTTCAGGGATCGCCTGCTTTTAATATTGGAGATTATAAACGAACGTATGTTGTTTTTCGCAAACTGCCTGCTTTGGATCGTAAAATTAAAGAGTTAGAACAAACTATTGCTGATTTAAAGCAAATCACTTCATAAGCCATTTTTTAACATATTTTATCGATTGAAACTTTTTTTACCTAATTATCTATTGATAATCACCTAAATAGCTAATTTACTTCTGTTTTATTTATTTATTTTTATTTTTGACAACTTTTGAAAGGACTGCCTGTCTCTTAATCCATTATCAATATTAATAAAATGGCTGAAAATCAAATTATTATTGAACCGCCTGTGAAATCAGAAAAACCACCTGAAAACTCAATTTCCAATCCTCCTGTGATTTGGCAATGTACTTTGCGGAATTCTATAACTATTTCAGGTGTTGGTTTGCACACTGGAATTCTAACAAATCTGACTTTTAAACCGGCGCCTGAAAATTTTGGATATAAATTCCAACGTATTGATCTGCCCGGTCAGCCTATTGTAGAAGCCGATGTAGATAATGTTACAGATACAGACAGAGGAACGACGATCAGTAAAAACGGTGCAAAAATTAGTACGATTGAGCATGTATTGGCTGCATTGGCCGGAATGGAAATAGATAATATTTTAATGGAGATCGATGGTCCAGAAGTTCCGATAATGGACGGCAGCTCCAGACCATTTATTGAAATATTAGAAAAGGCAGGAATCCAGGAACAAAAAGAAGAACGACATTATTATTATCTAAGCGAAAATATTACCTATGAAGATCCAAAGCGCAAAACAGAAATGCTTGCTGTTCCTAGTGAAGATTTTCGTTTGACTGTAATGGTTGATTACAACAGTGATTTACTTGGAACACAACATGCCATTATTTATAATATCGGCGAGTTTAAAACTGAAATATGTGATTCCCGCACGTTTTGTTTTCTGCATGAACTCGAAATGCTTCTTGATCATAACTTAATAAAAGGAGGAGATATAAACAATGCTATAGTAGTTGTTGACAAACCTGTCACTCAGGAGAAACTCGATCATCTCGCTAAAGTTTTTAATAAACCAAAAGTTACTGCTGAACGCGGTTTTTTAAATAATGTTAAACTGAGGTTTCAGAATGAACCTGCACGACATAAATTGCTCGATATTGTCGGTGACCTGGCTCTTGTAGGAGCGCCATTAAAGGGACATATTCTTGCCGCACGACCCGGACATGTTGCTAATGTAGAATTTGCCAGGAAGATTAAAGAGCTTATGAAACGTGATCGTTTCAAAGAAAAAATTCCGAAATATGATGCTGCTTCTAAACCGGTTTTAGATATTAACGGTATTATGCGTCTATTGCCGCATCGCCCGCCATTCCTGTTTATCGATAAAATTATTGAACTAAGCGATAAGCATGTGGTAGGTATGAAAAATGTAACGATGAATGAATGGTTTTTTCCGGGTCATTTTCCGGGTGCACCGGTTTTTCCGGGAGTAATACAGATTGAAGCTATGGCGCAAACAGGAGGTATTCTTGTACTTAGCAGTGTACCTGATCCTGAAAATTACCTTACCTATTTTATGAAAATTGATAATACCAGATTTAGAGATATGGTATTTCCAGGAGATACACTTATATTTCACCTTGAGCTGATCTCTCCTATACGTAGAGGACTTTGTCATATGAGAGGAAAAGGATTCGTAGGAAATAAAATAGTTGTGGAATCAGAAATGCTTGCGCAAATTGTGAGAAGAGAAAATAAATAAAAATAATCGGCCCTTAGGTACAATCATGAATCAAAACTTTGTAAGCATACATCCGGGGGCAAAAATTGGGAAGAATGTAAAGATCGACCCATTTACGATGATTCATGATGATGTTATTATTGGTGATAATACATGGATAGGAAGTAGTGTAACTATTTTTCCGGGAGCGCGAATTGGAAATGATTGCAAAATATTTCCCGGGGCTGTTATTTCAGCAGTTCCACAAGATCTTAAATTTACCGGCGAAATAACAACAGTAGAAATTGGAAATAATACAACCGTTCGTGAATTTGTAACGATCAATCGCGGAACTAAAGCGCTTGGTAAAACTGTAATCGGAGAAAATAATCTTCTCATGGCTTATGTTCATGTAGCTCACGATTGTGTCGTCGGCAACAATTGTATTCTTGCCAATGGAGTTACTCTTGCCGGGCATATTACGATTGAAGACTTTGCAATCATAGGAGGTTTATCTGCTGTTCATCAATTTGTTCAGGTGGGTTCTCATGTTATGATATCTGGCGGATCACTTGTTAGAAAAGATGTACCACCTTTTGTAAAAGCTGCGCATGAGCCTCTTTCCTATGTTGGAATTAATGCTGTGGGTTTAAGACGTCGTGGATTTAGTCCGGAGAAGATTGCAGAAATCCAGGATATATACCGCTTGTTTTTTGTTAAAGGATACAGTAATACACATGCCCTTGAAGTTATTGAAAAAGAAATTCAGCCGTCAGAAGAAAAAAATCAGATTCTTTCTTTTATACGTAAATCAACGCGAGGATTAATGAAGGGTTATACTCAAGACGAAGAATAAGAAAAACAGTGAAAATTTCTTTAAACAATGCCGGAAAAAAATATTACAGGGAATGGATATTTCGAAAAACGAATTTGTCTTTTTCAGCCGGACAAAATACTGTTATCTTAGGACCAAATGGTTCAGGTAAATCTACACTCTTACAAGTTATTGCCGGGGCTGTTCTTACTAATGAAGGGTCAATTTATTATCATGATGGAGTTAAGGAAGTTTTATCAGAAAATATTTTTCATCATATTTCTTTTGCTTCTCCATATCTTGAATTGATCGAAGAGTTTACACTAGCCGAGATTATCCGTTTTCATTTCAAGTTTAAAAAATCAGTTGGTGGGATTTCGGAAAATGAAATTCTCGAAGCAACCGGACTTCAAAAAAGATCCGGTCAGGCATTTAAATATTTTTCATCGGGGATGAAGCAGAAAGTAAAGCTTACGCTTGCATTTTTAAGTGATACATCTATTTTGCTTCTCGATGAACCTTGTTCTAATCTCGACAAAAATGGAATTGATTGGTATCAACAAATGATTAAGTCTTATACATCAGGCAGAATAGTTATCGTTGCTTCGAATCAAAATGAAGAAGAATATTCCTTTTGTGATTCTAAGTTAAATATGGCTGATTTTAAAACATGAAAGAATTTTCAGAGAGGGTAGTAAACGATGAAACAGAATTGAACAATCTGGCAAAAGAGCTTATTCACTTTGCAAAGGAAAAAACTATTTGGGCTTTTTACGGAGAAATGGGGGCAGGAAAGACAACCTTTATACGTTACATTTGTAAAAATCTCGGAATAAACGAAAATGTAAGTAGTCCGACGTTCTCAATTGTTAACGAATACAACGATTTAAAAGGAAATAAGGTATTTCATTTTGATTTTTATCGAATAAAAAACGAGCAGGAAGCTGTTGATATCGGTTGTGAAGAATATTTTCAAAGTAATTCGCTTTGTTTGATAGAATGGCCGGAAAAAATTTTAAATTTATTGCCTCATCCTCTTGTTAAAATTGAAATAAAAACAGAAATCCTAAAACATACGTTTACCTTTTCTTATGAATGAAAAATTACCCGGCTTTTCTTCTTTAGCAGCTTCCGCTGCCTCAATGCCATTAGAGGCTATGCTGGAGATCAAGAAAAAACACAAGCAATTATTTATTGGTATTCCGAAAGAAACTTCTTTTCAGGAAAACCGAATTCCTCTGATTCCGGATTCTGTTTCACTCCTTGTTAACCATGGACACGAAGTAATTATTGAAGCCGGGGCCGGCGCTGCTGCAAAAATTGAAGATTCTGATTTCAGTGAAGCCGGAGCACAAATTGTTTATAGTCCGGAAGAAGTTTATAAGGCTGATATTGTTATTAAAGTAGCACCTCCATCTCGGGAAGAATTAAATTATATACAACCAAGGCAATTTTTAATTTCCATTCTTCAGATGAGTATGCAGAATGCCGATTATATACGGGCATTGTCTGCTAAAAAAGTGACGGCCATCGGTTATGAATTTATCCATGAAGATTCTGGCGTTTATCCCATTATACAAGCAATGAGTGAAATTGTCGGCAGTACATGTATCTTAATTGCTGCGGAATATCTAAGTAATGCATTCAATGGTAAAGGAGAACTTCTGGGAGGCGTTGCCGGAATTCCTCCAACAGTTGTTGTAATAATTGGAGCCGGTACTGTTGGAGAATATGCAGCACGTACAGCTATTGGATTAGGAGCAACAGTAAAAGTTTTTGATAATTCAGTATATCGTTTACGAAGACTGCAGAACCGCTTGGGAAGAAGAATTTATACGTCAATTATAACACCAAACAATTTACTTAAAGAACTTAAGAATGCTGATGTGACCATTGGTGCTTTACGAAGTAATGAAGGACGTACACCTGTCGTTGTTACCTCTGAAATGGTTAGTGAAATGCGCGTAGGCTCAGTTATTGTTGATGTAAGCATCGATCAGGGAGGATGTTTTGAGACATCGGAAGTAACTAACCATCTGAATCCTGTTTTCAGAAAGTATGGTGTGGTACATTATTGTGTTCCGAATATTGCGTCCAGAGTAAGCCGAACTGCTTCTACCGCTTTGAGTAATATTTTCAGTCAGATATTTATTTCTGCTGCCGAAGAAGGAGGAATGGATGAAGTGATTTGGAAAAACAGATCTGTCAGAAGCGGTGTTTACATGTATAATGGTTCTATTACCAACAGGTATATCGCCGAAGCTTGCCGGCTTCCTTTTAAAGATCTTGATTTGTTGAAAGCAGCCAGAATGTAATAATTGTTGTAGATCCCGGATGTTTTTACATTCTTATTTCTTTTACCAAAACTTAGTTAAAGTTTTTAAGTAATGAATCGAACTTTTGATTACTTAGTTTTTTCTCCTTCTCATCTCTTCCAAAATTAACGATAACTCTCTTCCTGTTTGTCCGGCAACGGATGTATTTTCCTGAGCCCGGCGAATAAGATAAGGAAGAACACCTTCGACCGGACCATAAGGAACATATTTGCTGACGTTAAAGCCTTTCTTAGCGAGATTGTAACTTATATGATCACTCATCCCATACAATTGAGAAAACCAGATATGAGGGTGGTTGTTCGATAGTTTTTTTTCATTCATTAATTCTACCAGATGAAGGCAACTTTCTTCATTATGTGTTCCACAACAGATTGCCAATGATTCAATATTTTCAATTGAAATTTTTAAAGCTTCATCATATTCTTTATCGGTGGATGCTTTATCAACTTGTATGGGTGAAGGAATCTTTAAATCGGCAGCACGTTTACGTTCTTTTTCCATGTAAGCGCCACGAACAATTTTAAATCCGCATTTATAATTATTTGCATTTGCATGTTGAATGCTTTCTTTTAAATAAGTGATGCGGCCTGTACGATACATTTGTAATGTATTATAGACGATTACTTTTTCTCGATTGTATTTCATCATTTGTTCGCGGGCTATGTCATCTATTACTTTTTGTGTCCAGCTTTGTTCGGCATCAATATAAACTGGAACATCATTTTCAAATGCGAATTGACAAATTTTCTCAATTCTTTTTTTGAAGGCATCGAATTCAATTTCTTCTGATGTAGAAAGTTGTTCGTTTGTATTCTTTTTTTCAAGAAGGTTAAAACGTACGAATCCGGATGGTTTGAATACACTGAAAGGAATATTCTTATCTCCTTTAGCCCGGGCAATTGTTGCCAGGGTTTCCTTTAAACCATCATTAAAATCTTTTTCAGATTCTTTACCTTCAACAGAATAATCGAGAATGGTTCCAATATTATATTGACTGAGTTTGGTAATTGTTTCTTTGCAATCAGAAATAGTTTCGCCGCCACAGAAATGGTGGTAAATTGTTGAGCGAATTAATCCTTTTACAGGTAAATGTGCCCATAAAGCAAAGTGGACGAATGGCGGACTTATTTGAACGAGCCAGTTAAAACTTATTATTTTAAAAAGCCAGTAGGCACTTTTCAGGTCTTTATCGGATCTTGATTTAAAAGCTGTTTCTGTGTCATTAAAGGAAATAAGAGCATTTTTCATTTGAGTGCAAACGTAGTTTATTCAAAGGAAATGATCAAAATAATTTGGATGTAATTCTTATTAAAAGTTTTGATATTTCAAGTGTTTTTTATAAAGTTAATTTATAAAGCAACGAAGCGAGGGAAGAAAAATCATAAAATCAAATATTTGACAAGAAATAAAAATTCCTTGTTAAGTTTTCGGTTGTTTGATACTATATTACAAATTAAATTCGTCCTCATGGAATTAACTGAAGAAATCATGTACAAGGCTTTGATTGATAAAGATTCATCCTATGAAGGATCCTTTATAGCCGGAGTAAAAACAACAGGAATTTTTTGTCGGCCAACATGTACTGCAAAAAAACCTAAAATGGAAAATGTACAGTTTTTCGGTACAACACTAGAAGCTATTCAAAATGGTTATCGTCCGTGTAAGGTTTGTTCTCCACTAGAAAAAGCAGGAGAGACTCCGGAATATATTCGCAAGATCATTGAAGAAATCAGTAATGGAGAAAGGAAAGGTTTTACTGACATTGATTTAATAGAAAGAGGAGTAGAGCCGTATACTTTACGAAGATGGTTTAAAAAATATCATGGAATTACATTTCATGGATATCAGCGGATGTTGCGAATCAATACTGCTTTTAAGAAAATACAAAACGGGCAATCAGTAACTTCTGCTGCATTTGATTCGGGTTATGAATCGTTAAGCGGATTTGGTGAATCATTTAAATCTGTCATTGGAGTTTCACCATCGGAAAGTAAAGGAATGGAAATTATAAACATCACTCGTTTTGAGACACCACTCGGTCCTATGTTTGTTTGTGCAACCGTTGATGGAGTTTGCCTTCTCGAATTTACAGACCGTCGTATGCTGGAAACGGAATTAAAGACCCTCACTAAAATATTAAATGCATCAATTGTTCATGGAGAAAATAAACATTTTGAAAACCTTATTCAGCAAATGGATGAATAT
>JANLOW010000481.1:0-2482 GCA_031366785.1 Bacteroidota bacterium
GTTGGAAGCACTAAGAGCATAATAATATTTTGTATTCGGAATTAAACCTGAAAGCTCAACAATATGATTTATATCCAACGAAGAGTTTACTATAGAATCTGAAACCGAAAGAGTAGTGCCAAAAAATACTTTCGAGATTTCAGGGTAATTTGTACGCCAGCATACATTAATAGATGTTGGAGTAGCAATCTGCAAATAAGGGCCCCTTGCAACTTCAGCATCTGTGTCGGCAATCAAACTAATATCAAAACTGATATCAGAACTATTTATTGCATTTTGATGAACCTCAACAGCGATCTCATTGTTGCCGTTAATTAAATTTGCAGCACTCAGGCTTGTGAGAATAAATAATTGTTCCGCTCCACCGGAAATACTTGCCTGTGCCAGCGTCGTATAAATGATTGGCCCCGGAGGCATATTGCTTCTATACACTTCGGCACCGTTTATATAAACTACTGCACCGTCATCCCGAAGTAAATTCAGCCTAAGAGATTTATAAATCGGTGCATTTGTAACAGTAAATGTCTTACGAAAGTATGTCGTTATATACTTATTACTTGCACTTGGGCCATAACTAACTATTGTTGCTTCATCACCATCACCATAACCCAGTTGAGCATTTCCTGATGCCCATGATGAATCGTTGAACAATGGTAAGGTCCATGCACTTCCCTGGTTTGTTCCATTGTCCAGGTATTTCCATAATGTACCCACTGTAATTAGTGTATCAGGTTCTGAGGCAGAAGAAAATAAAGTACCAAGTACAAGAGTAAGTAACAGGTAATAAGAGTATACTATTTTCATGAGCCTTTATTTGTCGTAAAATTATATAAATACTTATGTTCCTAAACTATTTCCGAATGGTAAATATTAACATCAGATTAGGTATTATTATTGGATTCTCTAATGAAGAAAGTCCCGCAACGTAAGTCACGGAACTTTCTTAAGCACCGATATTATTCTGTTACAACTGTTCCGTCTTCTTTAAAGGCAACTTCCTTTTTATGAATACCTGATTTAATATCCGCCTCGTAAATCAATCCATTCTTAGCGGTTTCAGTTCTGTCAACTTCGGTGATTTTCCACCCTGGATATTTCTTTTGAATCGCATCATTCACTGCCTTTGGAAGTTCTGAAACATTAATTTCTTTTTCTGTTTCAAGCCACGCTCCATCATTCCTGAAGTTTGCCGAGAGCTTGCCTCCATTATTGGTAAATTCGGCTTCCCATTCTTTTTCATTTTCTTTTCCCCATGATACTTTAGTTGCTTTGGGAAACTTTTGTTCAAAAGCCTTTTGAACTGCTGCGGGTGGCGTACCTGCTAATGAGCAACTGCATATTAATGCAATGCTTACAATCATTAAAATTAATGTTCTCATTTTTTTATTTTTAAGTTGTTTGATAAATTATTATTTCCTTCCGAATTTCCATTCAATTCCAGGACGAAATAAAACTGCATTGTTATTATCATAGTTTATTCCTAATGATAACAGCAATTCTTTTTTTAAATAATATCCATAGCCTAATGCACCAACCGTTTCACCTCCTGAAACTTCTTGTGTATTGATATTCGGATTTGTTACAACTGTTCCTTCCGGAGTTTCTGCACCTCCAAGCGCTGACGAATTGCCATATATTTCTGCAAACAAAATACTTTTCTGCGAAACGGAATAGATAGTTCCAAGTGCATAATTGAATAAATTATTTGCAACAATACCATTCGGCTTTCCAAGAAATGTGTAGCTAAGGTTCATACTTGTAAAGAACTTACCTGTTGTTTTGCTCATAATCAGAAATGGAGTATAGTCTGTTTTGCCGGTACCAATGAGCGTATTTTTTGCAGTTGGGATTTTTATTTCTCCCGAAATAGAAATAGAAGGCAAAACATTTTTCTCTGATACGATTTGATAGAACATCGTTATTTCAAGATCACCAACTCCCTTTGCATGGGGTCCCATTTTAGGAAGAATGCTGGTGAAACCAACCGGCTCAACTAATAAGGTAAACTTTTTAGATAAACCGTATTCAATTGCCAGAGGTAAAGCGGTTTCAGTTCCTTCTTTTGAAGTTTGAATCTCTAAGCCTGTTCCAATTTCAAATTGTCCGGGCAATAATGGTTTGGATTCTTCGGTTTCCAAAACCTGGGAAAATAGTTCGCCCGGCGCCAATGACAATGACACGGCAAACCAAATAATTATTTTTTTCATTTTCTTAAATTTAAGTTAATAATAATACTGCTCCTGCTTTTCTAAGCAGATGAAGAATATGGAAAATAATTATTATCTTAAACTATTGGAGGGCGAAAAATAAGCGAGAGATAGTTGGAGCGATAAAGATGCTCCTTATAAATTGGAATCTCAGTTTGAGAAATTGAAATATTATTTCCGGTAGCTTTAAACTCTTGTGTTGAATAATAATTTTGCATTTTCTGATGATGAAAATGATACGGAGCATGTGGTTTTTGTTCATCACCATTTCCGTG
>JANLOW010000015.1:0-8237 GCA_031366785.1 Bacteroidota bacterium
ACTACAGCTACCGGACTCTCACCCGGAGTTTTATATATAGTTACAATTACCGATAGCCTTGGTTGCAGTTCTACAGACACTACAACCTTATGGTCTCCTCCGCAGTTTATTGTTACAGGTCATGCTGTAAATGCGAGTTGCAATGTTTCAGATGGAATTGCATATGTTACAATAAGTGGTGGTGCTCCGCCCTATTCGTATGTATGGGTAGGATTTCCGAGTACAAATGATTCGTTGTTGAATGTGCCGCCCGGACTTTATAACGTTACAGTTACAGACTCAAATGCATGTGTTCAAGTTGCAGATGTACTCGTTGGAAGCCTGGTAATCTCATCTACTGCTTCAGCCATTTCTCAGGTAGGATGCAGGAACGATTCAAACGCTGTTGCTGTTGCAACTGCATCCGGTGGAACTTCTCCCTATGTATTTCAATGGAATTCAAATCCACCTCAAACGAATGATACTGCTACCGGTTTACCTTCTGGAAATTATATTGTAACAATTACTGATTCTACCGGTTGCTTTACTGTAGATACAGTTAATATTCCAAATCCTCCTGTAATAAATATAACGCATAGTACTGTTAATGCATCTTGTGCAGGTGACAGCAGTGGAATTGCAACCGTAAATGTTACCGGTGGCTTTAGTCCTTACGTTTATTTATGGTCTCCTTATGGTGGATTCAGTGCAACAGCGGATAGTCTTATTGCCGGTATTTATACTGTTGTAATTTCTGATGCCGCCGGTTGCATGAAATCATTAACCGACACCATTGATCAGGATGTTACAATTACAATTATTCAGGATAGTATTGTTCAACCTAATTGCAATGGAGCAAATAATGCTTCGGTTTACCTGACTGTAAGCGGAGGTTCCGGAACATATACTTATTCATGGACACCGGGAAGTTATACGACAGAAGATATAATTAATATCAATGCAGGTATTTATGAAGTTACAGTTACAGACTTAAGCGGATGTTCGCAACAGCAACAGATTATCGTTAATCAGCCTCCTCCAATTCCTGTTTATGCAGGTGCAGATACAGCGATATGTGCAGGAAGTAATATTAAACTGGATGCACAAACACCGCCATCGGGTATTACCGGAGTTTGGTCATCACAAACAATTCCTGATTCTTTATTCAGTAATTTAAATGATCCGAATTCATTTGTATTTAATGTTCCTCCCGGAAATCATTTCCTTAAATGGACAGTGACAGATTCAAACGGTTGTACCAATTCAGATATCATAACGCTGTTTAATTTTAATCTGTCTGCAGGAAGCGATTTCAGTCAATGCGATCTGAGTCCGATTCAATTAAATGCAACTTCGCTTCCCGGCTTATCGGGCTTGTGGACAGCATCATCAAACATTCTTTTTAATAATGATACAATTCCAAATACAATATTGAATTTTGTTGATTATGGAATTGATACACTTACCTGGACTGTTTCGGGAAGTGCATGTGTTACTTCAGATTATGCAGTAGTTGCTGCTTATCAGATGCCGACTGCAAATGCGGGGGAATCACAACCAGTGTGTGAGTCAAAAGCAAAACTTTTTGCCATTGTATCAGGACCAGGCTCGGGAATATGGTCTGAAAGCAATCCTTCACAAGCAATAATTGCCGACTCGCTGAACCCTTCAACAGAAGTTACAAATTTAATCATCGGGATAACAATTTTTGCGTGGACAATAACGAATGGGGTTTGTTCAGTGTCAGATACTGCAATCGTTAACTATGATCAGTCGTGTGATTTAGAGCTTCCTTCAGGATTTTCTCCAAACAATGATGGTTATAATGATGGTTACCTTATTAAAGGTATCGAAGGGTATCCGAAAAATTATTTCATTGTTTTCAATCGATGGGGCAATAAAGTATTTGAAAAGGCTGATTATAAAAACACTGATTGGAAGGGTGATGATAACGATGGCGATAAACTGCCTGAAGGGACGTATTACGTTTTACTTACCATTAATAACTCCGACATCAAAAAAAATACATTCGTTGATTTAAGACGATATTCTGAAAACAAATAATTAATGCAGAAAAGAGAAAGCATGAAAAAGATAATTCTTATACTATTATTTCTTAGCGGAATTACATCGTTAAAAGCTCAGCAGGATATTCTTGTCAGCCATTATATGTTTAATCAATTGCTCCTTAATCCTGCCTATGCCGGAAGTAAAGAGTATATGATGGCTACACTTTTATACCGCAAACAATGGGTTGATTTTAAAGGGGCGCCTGAAACACAGGTCGCTTCTCTTCACGGTCCGGTAGGCTTGAGTAATTTTGGCTGGGGACTTCAAATTAATCATGATAAGATAGGAGTAACGGATCAGACAGATGTATTTATTAATGCAGCGTATCATTTACCATTGACAATGAAGATGAAGTTAAGCGTTGGGTTGCGAGGAGGAGGTGGTTATTACAGCTATAAGAACAGCGACCTTATTTATTGGGATGTCAATGATCCGGCTTTTGCCGGCGATAAGGTTTCTAAATTTTTACCAAATATCGGATGGGGTGCTTATCTGCATACAGAAAAGTTTTATGTCGGAATTTCAACTCCAAATATAATCAGTTACAATCCTGATGATGCAATAAGCATAAATCTTAACGACAAAGGGAAAACAATTCCACATCTTGTTCGTCATTATTACGCTACTGCCGGTATTGCTTTAGAGTTGAATCCTGATGTTGTACTAAAACCCAGTATTCTTGTAAAGCATACTCCGAATACTCCACTTGAAACTGATTTTAATTTGAATATATTGTTTGGTAAAATATTTTGGATAGGAGGAAGCTACCGTACCGGAGATAGTTTTGTGGCATTGTTTGAAATACAATTAGGAAAACAATTACACCTCGGTTACAGTTACGATTTTACTTTTACAGATGTAAAAAATTATTCTGCAGGCTCACATGAAATCATGATAGGGTATGATTTCGGTTATGATATTATGAAAGTTAAAACACCGCGATATTTTTAAAAAAATATTTAAGAAAAAAATGTACCAATGATAAAGTCTCTTTCCCGTTTATTTATTCTTGCTTTGCTTTTATCAGGATGCGCCGGTTATCACATTCGTCAGGGTAACAGGTTGTATGATGATTTTGCATATAGTATGGCAATAAAGGAATTTCAGAAAGGCCTCAGCAAAAAGGAATTTCCAAATGCGCGAATTAAACTTGCAGAGAGTTACAGAAAGATGAACGACCTGCCTCATGCCGAAGAAGCTTATGCAAAAGCTATCCAGCTTCCGGAAACTCAGCCAATTCATAAAATGCATTATGCTCAGATATTAATGCGAAATGGAAAATATGATCAGGCCAAAATTTATCTTGATCAATATTTAACTGCAGTTCCATCCGATGTTTCTGCCGGTAAACTTAGGTCCAGTTGCGACAGTATTTCAAAATGGCTTGCAGATAGTATAAAGTATACCGTTCAAAGCAGTACTTTAAACAGCGGGCAAAGTAATTTTTCTCCTGTCTTTTACAAAGAAGGAGTCGTGTTTGCCACAGATAGAGACAGCAAAGGGAAAACATACGAATGGACAGGCAGACCTTTTCTCGAAATGTATTATGCTCAGGGAAATCCTGATAAAGGATATTCTTCACCCATACGATTGACAGGTGATGTAAATGGAATCTATCATGATGGTCCTGCTGCTTTTACTTCTAAAGGCGACACAATTTATTTTACACGAAATAATTATATTAAGAAAAAAGCAAAGGAATCATCTCTGGAAGAAATTAATCTGAAAATATACCAGGCATCAAAAAAAGATACCAGCTGGGTTAACCTGAAAGAATTTCCTTTTAACAGCAATGAATACAGCACAGGCCATCCGACATTAAGCAGCGATGGGAATACGATGTATTTTGTGAGTGACATGCCTTCAGGACTGGGTGGATCTGATATTTATATGTCACAAAAAATAAATGGCGAATGGAATAAGCCTGTTAATATGGGACCTTCCATAAATACACCTTACAATGAAATGTTCCCGGTATTATGGAAGGATAGTGTTCTTTACTTCAGTTCAGAAGGACATTATAATTTCGGCGGACTGGATATTTTTCAGAGTGTAAAACGGACAGATGGCTGGAGTATGGCACGTAATGCAGGTTATCCTTTAAATACAAGCTATGATGATTTTGGTATTGCAATGAATGATAGTGGTACGGCAGGATTATTATCAAGTAATAGAAATACATCAAATACAACACAGGATAATATTTACAACTTTACCGTAAACGACATACGTTTTAATCTCGAAGGAATAGCAGTGGAAAAAGCTACACAGAAACCATTACAGGATGTTAAAATAGAATTACTCAATACCAAAACGAATAAAAAAGAAATTGCGATGACAGCCGTCGATGGTAAGTTTAGTTTTAAATTGGATCCTGAATCTGAATTTTCAATTGTTGGCAGCAAAGACACTTATTTTACAAATACTGAAATTGTAAGTACAAAAGGAAAAAAGCAGAGCGAAAATATGTTTGTAAAGCTTAAAATGGAATTGGAGCGAATCATCGTCAATAAGCCAATTGTTTTGGAGAATATTTACTATGATCTGGATAAATTTGATATCCGTGCTGATGCTGTTGAAGGTTTGAATAATCTGGTAAATATATTAAATGACAATCCCGGCATAAGTGTCGAACTCAGTTCTCACACAGATTCACGGGCAGATGATCATTACAACGACGTCCTTTCACAAAAACGAGCAGAGTCAGCTGTAAATTATATTATTGCTCACGGTATAAGCTCATCGAGAATTACAGCTAAAGGTTATGGCGAACGTCAACTCGTGAACAAATGCGCCAACAATGTTCCTTGTTCAGAAGAAGAACATCAGCAAAACCGTCGCACAGAATTTAAAGTTCTAAAAATGGAAACGATAAAACCTTAAAATATCAATTAAAATATTTTTATAGAAGATTGAATATTCTTTATTTTTCAAAAAGGGAAATCAAATGGTCTAAAAAGTATATTTCTTTTTCCTTTTTATTTTTATATTGGTTTGTACCAAGTATTTACCCCAATTCTTAATTTTTAACTAAAGACTAAAGACTAAAGACTTTTGTCTTTTGTCTTTTGTCTTTTGTCTCTTGTCTCTTGTCTCTGTTAATAGCATTGTTGAAAAGGATTATTCAGATCAATTTTTAATGCTTTAATGATTGCGATATTGCAATGAAAACTGTTTGCTGACAGAGAATTAATCTCTGCTTAATAATAAAATCAATAATGATGGTTCAGTACGAAATCAGATCAAATGTTAAGCATTGGATTAACAGCAAAATGTTGTATGTTTTTCTGTTGACTCTTATTAGTTTAATAGCATCTAAAAATGCTTATGGAACGCACGCATCCGGTGCTGATCTTCAATATCGCTGGATTAGTGGAAGAACCTATGAAGTTACTGTTTCATTTTATCGCGACTGTGCCGGTGTTGCCGCTCCTGCATCAATATCATTAAATGCACGTTCATTATCCTGTGGCGAAAATCAAGATTATACTTTGAATCAGGTTGGTGGTTCAGGTCAGGAAATAACCTTCCAGTGTCGCACTGTTCAAACATTATGTACAAATTCGGGTTCTTCTTATTCCGGTTATGAACAATATACTTATAAAAATAATATTACGCTTCCACAGAATTGTACGGATTGGATTTTTAGTTTTTTTATTTGCTGCCGTAATTGCGCCATTACTACGCTGAATAATCCTTGTACAGAAAATCTTTATGTTGAATCAACACTTAATAACATAACAGCACCGACAAATAGTTCACCTCAATTTACAAATATCCCTGTCGCTTTTCTTTGCATCAACCAAAGTTCAACGTATAATCATGGTGTAATTGATCCTGATGGCGATTCTCTTGAATATTCTTTTATAAATCCAAAAACCTATAACACTTCCACTTTTACTGTTAATAACGTAACATTTAAAGCAGGTTATTCAGCAACCTCACCTCTTACCTCAAGTCCAGCCGTTACTATTGACTCATATAACGGAGACATTACTATGTTCCCTACCGTCAATGGTGAAATAGGAGTAACTGCAATTTTAGTAAGAGAGTTCAGGAATGGTGTTCTGATCGGAAGTGTAATAAGAGACATGCAGTTTCTTACCAGAGTTTGTAATCCGAATTTTTTACCGGCTGCTACAGGAATAAATGGCACAGCTGTTTTTGATACAATTGTTTGTCCGGGCAGTGCAATTTCATTCTTTTTAAATTCATCCGATCCTAATCCTGCTGATACTGTTACAATGACATGGAATAATGCTATCACAGGTGGAACATTTTCGACTGCAGGAGCATTGAGGCCACAGGGAACTTTTTCATGGACTCCATTGTTATCTGACGCCAGATCTCAGCCTTATTCTTTTACTATTACTGTTCGTGATAATGCTTGCCCGTTAAGAGGATCTCAAACGTATAGTTATTCCATTTTAGTTCCTAAAATTACAGTCAGTATTAATTCAGCATTATTTAATGGATATAATATTCCCTGTAAAAATGGTGGCGGCGGAATCGCAACTTCTCTGGGGAACGGAGGAAGTTTACCTTATTCTTATAGCTGGAATCCTTCCGGGCAAACAACGCAAACTGCTGTTAACCTGAGTTCGGGAATTTATACAGTAACACTTACGGATGGCAGTGGTTGTCAGTCTACAGCTTCGGATACACTTTCTCAACCATCAAATGTTGTTGGAACTTCTGTCTCTTCTGTTTTCAATGTTTCTTGTAATGGTGGTACAGATGGTTCTATAACGGTTGCCGGAAATGGTGGGGTTACTCCATATTCTTATTCATGGAACAATGGACAAACCATGGCAACGGCTACTTCTTTATCAGCAAATATTTATACTGTAACTGTGACCGATCAAAACGGATGTACTTCACAGCAAGGAATATTAATTTCACAACCATCTGTATTAAATGCTTCAATCGCTTCTTTTCAGAATGTAACATGCCTCGGAAATTCAAATGGTGAAATAAATACAAGTGTTAGTGGTGGAACATCACCATACACTCACCACTGGTCAAATGGCGATACATTGAATAATATAAATGGCCTCCCTCCCGGAACATATAAAGATACTGTGAGAGATGCCAGAGGATGTGTACAAATTCTTTCACAGATAATTACTGAACCCGGAAGTGCTGTAAGTATTCCTTCTTCATCGGTCTCTACTACGAATGTTACTTGTTTTGGAAATGCTAATGGAACTGCCAATGTTAATCCATCCGGTGGAACTTTACCTTATACAGTAACCTGGTCAAATGGCGACATTGGAAACAGTGCCGATTCTCTATCCGGTGGAAATTATATAGCACATATTGCCGATGGTAACGGCTGTACTTTTGATACTATAATCGCTATCGCTGAACCTGCATTTTTATTATCATCATTTACAAATTATTCGAGTGCTCCTTCAGGTGCTAATATCCGATGCAATGGTGATACTACTGGAAGTGTAAAAGTAGTACCAACAGGAGGGACTTCACCTTATTCTTATTCATGGTCAAACAGTGTAACAATAGATTCTATCACTAATGTACCTGCCGGAGTTTATTCTGTTGTAATTACTGATTCAAAAGGCTGTACATTTTCTGATACAACGGCATTGACAGAACCATCTGCCTTAAACGATTCTTTACGTATTCGTCATGTCGGTTGTAAAGGTGAATCTAGTGGAGGCATTAGAGCAATTACTTATGGAGGATCACCTATTTATACTTATGCCTGGAGTCATGGACCGTTTGTTACAGATTCTGTCGGCAATCTGTCGGCCGGATTTTATCAGGTTACTATTACCGATACTAATAACTGTCAGAAAATTGATACAGTTACAATTAATGAACCGGCTGTTCTTGTTCCGTTAATACTTCCATCAACATATATTGGTGCTGTTAATATTGTATGTTATGGCGACTCTTCAGGATCTGCAACATTGAATGTATTCGGGGGTACAAGACCATTTACTTATCTATGGTCACAAAACGGCGTCGATAGTTTCATTACCGGTATCGGTGCCGGATTTATTTCTGTCCGCGTAGTCGATGCTAACGGTTGCTCTATTATTCGTGATACTATATTAACGGAACCGCAACCTTTTATTTATGGACCAAGTGTTCAAAATCCTCTCTGCTATGGCGATTCTTCAGGTTACATTGTTCTCAATGTTGGTGGTAGCGTAAGTCCTTAT
>JANLOW010000032.1:0-2166 GCA_031366785.1 Bacteroidota bacterium
AAAGCACACATGGAACCTTACCCTCTGCCCGCAGATTTCTAGCTTCATGCTTTTCCTGGGCTGCTCTTTTTGTTCCGATAATTGAAAATGATTTCATTTTTGTTTGTTATTAATTGTTAGATTATGATTGTTATTTATTAATATTATTTATTTTTTTAATTGTCATTCCCAAATTGATAATTTAAATTTTTTCTTGATACTTTCCCGATAGCTATCGGGATTGATTCTTAGTTTAAACCAAAAACAACTGACTTATACTTTCATAAACATAAACTCTTCTGATTATCCGGGCAAATAATTCTGCTGTTGGTATTACTTTTATTTTATCACATTCTTCGCGTAATGGAATTGTATCGGTAACGACAAGCTCAGTTAGTCTCGATTTACGAATGCGTTGATAAGCATTTCCGGAAAGAACGGCATGTGTACAAACTGCACGAACACTGGAAGCGCCTTTATCGAAAAGCATTTCTGCAGCTTTTGTTAATGTACCTGCTGTATCAACTATATCATCAACAAGTATAATATCTCTTCCTTCAACTTCACCAATAACCGTCATGGATTCAACTTCATTTGCTTTTTTGCGTTGCTTGTCGCAGATGACCATTTCAGCATTAAAATATTTGGCATATCCTCTGGCGCGATTAACTCCGCCCATATCCGGCGCTGCCACTGTAAGATGGGGAAGATTAAGTGTTTCAAGGTAAGGTACAAAAAGAGATGATGGTTCGAGATGATCAACCGGTATGTCAAAGAAGCCTTGTATTTGAGGTGCATGAAGATCCATCGTCATTATTCTGGTAATTCCTGCCGCACTCAATAGATTAGCAACTAATTTTGAGGCAATTGCAACTCTCGGTTTGTCTTTCCTATCAGAACGAGCAAAACCAAAATAAGGGATAACTGCCGTAATGTAATGGGCAGAGGCTCTTTTGGCTGCATCAATTAACAGTAGCAACTCCATCAGGTTATCAGATGGTGAAAATGTCGATTGAATGATAAAAACATCACAGCCACGCACTGATTCATCAAAAGAAGGCGAAAATTCTCCATCGCTAAAACGTACAACATTTACTTTTCCAAGCTGTTGTCCATAAGCTGTGGCTATATTTTCCGCTAAATATCGTGTTGCAGTACCGGCAAATAATTTAACATTCCGCTCCATAGTTGACCATGTGAATTTGGGGACGCAAAGAAAAGAAAATCAGGCAGAAAAGGCAAGTAAATGCTTCGATTTTACAGATTTATTATGGATGATAAAATAACAAGCTTGCTATTTGATGAAATGCAATGAAATTGAATAATTATCGGTGTTTTAGCGGTTGCTTCATTTTCAAAGTAATGGAAGATCCACATGTTTTTATAGGAAAAATTCGGAGAATTTGATTTTTTATTGCAAATTTGCAGTCCCCAAAAAACCTCTGAATCCATTGATGGTGGCTGATTTCAGCCATTTCGTTTTTTACAATTTATCATAAATTATCAATGAAAAAATATATACTAATTCTGCTTTTATCATTTTTTACAGTCTATACTGCTTTTGCGCAAAATTCATTTGAAAAACTCTTCAGTAAACAAAGTACAGATGTATTCAGAAGTGTTCAGGAGGTAACTTCAGGAGGTGGATATATTGCTGCCGGTTATACGGCTGATTCATCGGCCAATGATACAGACGCTTACGTTGTTCGGATTAATACTATCGGAGATACGATCTGGACTTATACTTACAATGGACCGTTAAGTAAAAAAGATCTTTTTTATAAAATTATTTCAACTTCTGATGGCGGATTTATCACTTGTGGTTATACCAATAGCGAGACCGGTACATCCGATGATATTCTTTATGTCAAATTAAATTCTTCAGGTAAAAAATTGTGGTCAAAAACTTTTGGGGGTTCAGGAAAAGAGCATGGACAAGATATTATAGAAACTTCCAATGGTTTTACCATTGCTGGTTATTCAACTACCCCTCCTGCACAATACTTTGATGCTTTAGTCATTCATACAAGTCTTAACGGGAATGTGCTTTGGTCTAAAGTTATTGGTGATTCTAATTACGATGATGCCAATGCCATAAAAAAATTAACGGATGGTGGATATATTCTAGGCGGTCAAAGTACGAATGGTAACAAAGGACTTGATCAGTATTTAATTCGTTTAAATTCT
>JANLOW010000110.1:0-3700 GCA_031366785.1 Bacteroidota bacterium
ATTGTCAGAAATGGAAGAACCATCATTCCACTTCGATTAACGAGTGTCACTAACGCTAATATCCAGGTTTCACGGGAAAGTCCACTGTATGATTTGCGTAGAAGATTTAACATCAGTCTCGCAATATTGCAATTAAAAAATGTTTAGACAAATAAAATGTATAAATACAATTTCAGCTAAATAAGTAAAGATATTTTTTATTTTAATACCTGGTCAATACGTTCATCTTTACTCATGATCAATCGAAGATGAGCCTTCCTGATGAAAGAATTTGATTCCTTTTATTAGTCAACCTGTATATATAGACTCCAGGAGTAACAGAACCTCGATGAACAATAAAATGCGATGAACAAACATTTATGTCAGTTAATTTTTTTCCATCTACAGTAAATAAGGAAAACATAAAATCATTTATGGATGTTGTATTATTCAACTGCACTTCGAATTTCTCTTTAGCAGGATTCGGTGAAACGATTAAATTAATTTTTTCATTCAGTTCAGTTATTCCTGATGTAAAATTCCGATAAATAAATTTATTATAACATCCAAATCCATCTGTAGAAGTTGATTGTGAATAAAAATTCATGCGCCCAATCCCGGATCCTGAATCAATATCATTTGGTAAATTTAAAGTTGCAGCAAATTCTCCGTTAACAACAGGATAGGTAATACTTAAAAGTGTATCATCGTATTGATAAAAAGGTGCAGTTATGCTAATATCAAATAAAGTATCATTGGCGAGTGTATAATGCAATGTTGCCTGGTCATAGAGTATTACGTCTACAGATCCATTAAATGACGACAAAACAATTCCATTATCATCTTCAATTTGTCCTTGAATTGTAACAGCCTGTCCCGGAATTAATGTATCGATATTTGTCGAAACAGAAGAACTATTAAACATAGTTAAAACAACATTATTAGCTGGAATATTCAACCTGACAGCCGGATCGCCAAGAAGACAAAAAGGAACAACATAGGGATTAAAATATGATTGTTTAGTCCTTTTTAATATATCACCTATCATCAAACCATGCCCGTTTTCTTTTTGTAAAAGATATTTGTGTAAGATCCTATTGAAGGAATAATTAGTCGAAGAGAAATTGATACGAGTAGCTCCGATAGAAGCAATTCCGGCACTTGAACTGTTTGTAGCAACTATCTGTCCGCAGGATCGTCGACTTGGATTGTCAAACATATTCCATTCAGCAGTGATTGCTAAATAAAATGGTAACCTGTTTGTATTCGGAGCACTCATCAAGGAAAGGGAATCAAGCACTCGTTCACTCGCCCAGCCAAGAGCCGAACCATGCCCGATATATTCTATAACAAGGCTACCCTGATTGATGTTCGTAGTTATGTCATCTTTTGCTATCGGATACCTCGCTGCGCTACTTAAGCTGTCAGGTTGTTGCACATAAGCATCTAGGTAAATTTTACGAAAATTATAAAAACAGCTGGCACTATCAAGAGAGTCAACGATATGTTCCATCTGTTTGAAGTGAATATTGTTATCCTGATCGTCTGCAACTGCAATAACTTTTGTTCTCCATCCACCAAAAGATGTTGGGGAAGAATAATTCATAATCTTATTAATTACCATTGCATCCCCGCTGTTTGTTGCAGGTATTCTTCCGATTGCAATATCAACGGTATCATTAAACTTATCGCTTTCCCAAGGATTAAGGAGTCCATAAAAATCATCTGTGCAGTAAGAAGTTAAAAAGATTAGCGATTGGTCTGATTCATAAGTTGGAATAATATCATTCGATATACCCGAATGATTTTTGTAATCATAATTGCCGCCTCCGAATAATAATAAGTATTTAAGGGAGTCGCTGGAGAGAAGTGAATTATAATAAATCTGTCTGATAAAGTCGCGGATACCAACAATATCCTTGGTGCCTGTTGAATATTCATTATAAATTTTACTTACAGGTACAACGATGCAACTTAGGCCATCATTGCTTTGATGAAATGAACATAAAGTATTTGCTTCGTTAACAAACTCATAGCCGGTAATAATTAACATTGTTGCAAAACCTATTCCATGTAAATTTTGATTATCAATTCTGTAAAAAGAAAGAGGCTCATTTGCACTTCCGGTTTGATCATAGAGAAATTCATGTAGAATATCACTTTGGGCATTGAATTTTATTGAATTACCAATGAAAGAGTAATCCTGAATAGTCACATTAATCGGATCAGTTATATCATAAATAGTTGCTGTTGATGAAGCACTATCTATTGTATATTTAGTAATGTTGCCGGCACCCACATTTCGTAAGTCCCGGAAATAAAATTTAGGCGAATAAGCTTTTAAGTTACGAATAAAATTTAATTCAATATAATCGAGCCAACCTTTTCCAGCCGTATCATTACAACTATAGCTTATTAATAAATCTCCATTGAATACAGGTGGCTGAACCATTAAATCAAGTTTTCTAACCAATGCAGTTGAATCCTGAATGGAATTATTGATTAGTTTAATGTTGATTGATATTTCGCTACTATTTGAATTTAATGTAAACTTAGAGCTATCGGAATAGGACCGTCCCAATACTTTCGAATTAAAGTATAAAGGATCAGTTGGTACTATTTCTCTGGTGTTAAATGAAAATAATCGTGTAGGTTGAAAATTTGAATCAAATTGTTCTCCATACCATTCTTTTCCAGAGTGATAAAAATTAAACATGTCGGTTTCATGAACATCGTAATCGGTAAAACTAATCGAAGTGGTATTATTTGTAGACAAAGATGGGCTATTCAGTATTCGCTTACCAGAATGATTCAAAATTGTAAGAAAATAAAATGTAGTATCAGAATATATATTTTTTGTATGATAAAACAAATGCTGAAGTGAATCTGGTTTCCATTTTAACTGAGATTGACCAAAAAATTTAATTGAATCACCCTGATCGAATGTGCCGTCTGCTTCACCAGTAACTGTTATTGCGAGTTCCTGCAAATCATTAATGTGTAAAACATTATTTTTGACAGAGAGCATACCTGCCGAATTACCAAATATTGCAATGTAGCGGGGATCCATCGTTAAAGGATTGAGTCCTGCGATAATCAAGTCGTTGCTTGTAAGACAATATATTCCGTTTTCTATAATACCAATTTTTATCCAATCCCCGGTAGCCAAAATTGAATTTTGACAACAACCTTCATATGAGAAATTTAGGATTGGAATAATTAATAAAATAAATGTTTTGATAAATAACACAGACCGTTTTTTCATAATTATTAATTTTACTTCAATGCCAGAGTTATCAAATGATAGTTTAATAGTCAGTAATATACTAAAATACTTTAGTTCTATCATTGGCATTTTAAATTGAATTTTTTATTTTTTATTTTAGTAATCAAAAACTTAAAACTAATATTAAGCGTTGTTAAAGTGATAATTCTGGAAAGTATTTCAATACGCCTTGTAAGATTCAGGCATCAAGATTTAATATTTTATTTTTTTGTAATTCCAATCCGTTGCTCCTTTGTAGACCTTTTATTGTTTTATATGAGAAATCGCTCAAAATAAGCTCAATTTGGTAATTTAATTTTGTTTAACTAATATTGCAATAAGTTAAACAAAATGTCTAATTACTCTATTGCCCAACTTGAAAAATTAACCGGCATAAAAGCCCATACGATTCGTATTTGGGAACAGAGATATCATTTGCTAAAACCGGAACGAACA
>JANLOW010000111.1:0-4583 GCA_031366785.1 Bacteroidota bacterium
ATTGTCAGAAATGGAAGAACCATCATTCCACTTCGATTAACGAGTGTCACTAACGCTAATATCCAGGTTTCACGGGAAAGTCCACTGTATGATTTGCGTAGAAGATTTAACATCAGTCTCGCAATATTGCAATTAAAAAATACCTAGACAAATATTATCTTATAGAAAATTAAATATGAGAAATCATTTTAATGTAAATCAAAGGTTCTTACTAAATCACGATTAGCAGAACCGGAATGACAACTTATACATCCATCTCCTTTTTTTGATGTACTGAATGAAACAGTAGCATCAGGTTTAATTTCGGCCCACAAATAAGCACTACCTGAGCTGCTATTGCCCGGTTCTTTTTTCATTATTGCATATAGATTAATACTTCCTGTAGCTGATGAATAAATTTCTTTGACAATAATTGAACCAGTAGGGAAAGAAGCTCCCGAAGGAAGTTTACCGGTTGAATCCAATGCAGCTTGAGCTGTGGAATTGAAACGCACACGTTCAAATCCGTGTGGACTATTTCCTGTTCCCGGAGTTATACCCGGAGTTCCGACATAATAAGTATAACCACTCGTACTGCTGATTTCATTAAATAGGTTTTTATCGGTCGATGTGCCTTCAGCATCTTTCTTGCAAGATTGCACAGAAACAATAATTGCAAACAGAATAATAAACATAGTTAGATAGGTTTTCATTTTCATTTTATTTTAATACTGATTATTATTTATGGGTAAAAGTATTTTAATAATTTTGATAAAGAGGGAGACGAAAAATAAATGAGCTGCCATAATTTTCCTTACTTATTAAGTCGAGAGTGGAATTATGGAGATCAAGAATTTTTTTTGCTATTGCTAATCCAAGGCCGGTGCTATTTTTTAAGTCGGTGAAGTTATTAGCTTTGTAGTATCGTGCAAAAATTTGTTCACGTTCGGTTTCCGGTATTCCAATTCCGTTATCTGAAACTGTAACTTCTACATCACCTTCGAGGCTTTTTAATGTTTTAATAATAATTTTTCCACCTTCAGGGGTAAATTTCATTGCATTATCTATCAGATTTTGCATAACACGTTCAATCAATGAAACGTCTGCAAAAACAGGTGGCAACTCTTTTGATAAAATAGTGTCAATTGTTATATTTTTTATATTAGCAATTAGTTGATATTTATTGCTGATATCGCTTACCAATTCACTAATGATAAAAGGTTCCTTTTTTGCTTGTACCTGATTCGCTTCTAATTTTGATAATTCAAAAAGCTCATTAACAAGTTTTTCTAATTTCTCGGCACTTTCACGAACCGTATTGATATATCGTTTGCGTTCTTCGGGAGTAATTGTTTCTTCTTTTATTTGTAATGTTTCAACATAACCACGTATGATTGCAATTGGAGTTCTTAAATCGTGAGAAACATTTGCAATTAGTTCGCGCCTGAGATTTTCAACCTGTTTTAGTTTCTCAATATTGCCGGTTAAAATATCAGCCATTTCATTAAACATATCCGCTAGCTGTTTTTCATCACCGGTTGACTGAACAATTACACGTGCACTTAAATCACCTTGCTTGAATTTTTGCATTACGGATATAATTTTCGAATAATTATTAGTTATAATGCGAATAATAATTAGTCCGACAATTAATGTAATAAACAAAGTTAAAACCATTGTGCGTGAGCCAACCTGCATTATATAATTTCCAAAAAGGAAATCAGATGCAGCATTATATTCCGTTCCAGCCAATACTACATAAATGTATGCATACAGCATCTTGTTCATAGTAAGAGGAGAAGCAGAAAAAACTTTTTGTATTCCGGGATTAAGCGGATCATCCCCTTTTATACATTTTTCTGTTTTGTCACCAATGAAATTACGAACAGGTATCAGGTTCACGGATTTAATTTTAATTTTTTTTTCAGGAGGAAACCAGGCAATTATTTTTCCTGTGGTGTCAAGCAAATAAACTTCAAGGCTTGGGTTAATTGCCATTACGTGATGAAACATTTCTTCAAGCGCCGGTTGTATTACTTTGCCATTGTAGAAAGGCGTAGAGTGCTCCACAATATTTTTAGCAGTATTGCGATTTAGTCGCTGATTAACCTCATCAAGATATTTCTGTGAATAATCAATTGTAATATATATATGTGTAATACCTACAATTGATAACAGGATAAAAAAGACAATTGATATTTTCCAATATAAAGAACTAAAGGTTTTTTTTATCATGATAGTTTTAATTAATCTGTAAAGCGATATCCTACTCCCCAAGTAGTTAAAATGTATTTGGGCGAAGCCAGATCAATTTCAATTTTTGATCGTAATCTATTTATATGAGAATTTACTGTGTGTTCATATCCCGAAAACTCATACCCCCAAACAAGTCTTAATAAATTTTCCCGTGAATAACTTTTACCTGGATTACACATAAATAAATATAATAAATCAAATTCTTTAGGAGTCAAATCTATTTTATTTTCATTTAGTAATACTTTTCTTTTTTGTGGATCAATAGTTAGCTGGTCACAAGTTATTATTTTTTCAGAATTATCTTTACTATTATTTCCCATTTCTGTACGGCGAATAATTGCTTTTACCCGGGCGAGAAATTCACGAACACTAAATGGTTTTGTTAGGTAATCATCAGCACCGGTTTCTAAACCAATAATTTTATCTATTTCTTCACTCTTAGCAGTGAGCATTAAGATGGGAGTGAAATTTTTTTCTGATCGTATTATTTTACAAATTTCAACACCATCAATATCAGGCAGCATAATATCAAGAATAATCAAATCATATTTATTTTTTAAAGCAAAGCCCAAACCATCATTACCGGAATATGCTTTTGTTGTATTACAATGAATATCTTTTAAATGAATATCAACTAATTCAACAATTGATTTATCGTCTTCAATCATTAAAATGTTTTTCATTGGTTTCTTATTAAAATATTATTAAATAAAAAATACTTTTTCAAATTTAATTAAAGAGTTTGATGTTAACTTAAAAAGAGGCATAGTTATTTAAAGCCTCTTTTTAAGTAATTAAAATTAGTTAAAAGGTGATTTTATTTATTCAGCGGCCATTCCTACCGATCCAATTAATAATCCGGTGATTTCACCAAGAAACATAAGAGAGCCATTGTTATTTACCCGAAACATACTAATAGAGTGTCCGGCAGCATTTAATGTATAAAGGAATTTTGAATGTTTACTTAAAGACATATCAATTGGGCCAGCCCCGGTGATGCCGGTAATTCCATTTGCATCAATTAATGTTAATTCACCATTATTTCCAATTATGTAGCCTGAAACATTTCCACTTCCGGTATTGGTAGTATAGCAATAATTTCCGTCTTTTGTTACAACAACCCAACATGCAGCAGTCTGAGTTGTTGCAACAGGGCCAGTTATCAGATTTATATTTCCATTATTATTTAATGAATACGAAGTAAGGGCACTTTGTCCGGCAGCTCCGCCAAATGCATCGGAAACTATAAGTAAATTATCTTTTCCAAATTCAAATCCAAAAGGAGTTGTTCCAACGGAAGCATGAACATTTGCATTTCCTGTTAAACCAGAATTTTCTACTTCATATATTAAAATATTATTCGTCGCCTTTTCAGTAACCACTAATTGATTTCCGGAGTGATTAAATTCTACTTGTGCGGCACCAGCAGATGAACTACTTAATGGTCTAATTGAATTTTGAATATTGTTCAAATGATGATTGGGCATAATTCTAAATCCACTTATGTTGCCCGTACCACCTGAATTCAATACATAAAGCAAATCGCCATGAACAGTAACACTAACAGGGTTCATTCCGTTAGAAGAAACTTTATCTATGAGAGTTAATCCGGATTTGGTTGTTTTCAAAACTGAAATATCATTACTGCCGGGATTGCAAGCAAAAAGATAATCACCTTCAATTATTAAAGAACCCTGAGAACCAAGTCCGCTTCCTTTTCCAGTTCCTCCTGTAGGAAAAATTCCGCCCGGAGAAAGTTGACCATCGTAATCACGATCATACTTTACAATGTTATTGCCGCTTACTGCATTATCCATAATGTAAACGGCCCCTTTGCCCTCTTGCCCTCGACGTTCAAATGAACCATCCGACAAATTACCGGGACTTGTTGATCCCGTAAGTGAATCAAAATTTTCTTTCTTGCATCCGTATATCGTAATAAAACTGATTGCAAGGCCTGTTAAAATGAGATTTGCTTTTTTCATAGAATTATTTTATAAATTATATTTGTGCAAACGTCAGTTGATAGTATCACAGAAGTATCACGGAATAATATATTTTTCAAAACGTATAATATTTTTGAATCACATATTCATTTTATAAAAAAAGTTGTATGAAGTAATTATACTGCGAAAAAACCATTTAGTATTCTTTACCAGTCTAAATGTGTTGTTTTTAGTCTAAAAATGGACCAATTTGTATATCATATTTTGTTTAACTAATATTGCAATAAGTTAAACAAAATGTCTAATTACTCTATTGCCCAACTTGAAAAATTAACCGGCATAAAAGCCCATACGATTCGTATTTGGGAACAGAGATATCATTTGCTAAAACCGGAACGAACA
>JANLOW010000125.1:0-1695 GCA_031366785.1 Bacteroidota bacterium
CCAATCCTCACATACAACCTCAACCCATTCCCTCCCATCTGTACTGCATCCCATGGACCTGCAGACTCATTGTTGAAGGCCCAGTATTTCGCTCCTTTAGCAACGCCTAAATCCGGATGTACTCCGAAAATATTATCAGCACCAATGCTCAGTTTCGCTGCTTTACAAACTTTATAGGTAAAAAATAAATCGCTGACAACTTTGCCACTGTAATTATATTGATCAGGAACATATTTACTTGCATCGGCATCTGTAGGAACTTTCGGATCAATTCCTAAAGCATCTTCACCGTAACCAAGTATTGTCGTTTTCCCGAAATAAGTAAATCGTGTCCCAATACTAATTTTATGAATTCCATATTCCAGACTCAAAGCGAATTTTGAACTAGGTGCCGATGCGAGAATAAACTTTTGTTCGCGGTCACTTAAAAAAGTCTGGCGATGTATTTCTGTATCGTTTAATTTTGCAGGAACATTTATCTTATCTATTTTCATATTCTGAATATTACCCGCAAGAGTTGCACGAAATGAATTATTGTCGGTTACTTTTTTATACTCCAGTACAATGTCTACGCCTGTATTTGTTGTATTCACCGCATTTGCAAAAAACTGAGCGTAACTGGCGTGGTATGTTCCTAAAGCATCTATCAGATTCGGATCAAGTGTTGTATCACTTCCATCAAATTGGCCGGATAAAACAACCCTGTCTTTTATTTTAACTACATAACCATCTACAGTAATGTTAAAATTCTTTATCGGATTGTATGTAAATCCAATTCCTGCATTAAAAGATTTTTCTTGTTTCAGGTCAGGAATACCCGCTGCTTTTGTTATAGCATTATCATTCGGTGCAATTTTTACTTCAGCAACTAAACCACCTTGAACAGTAGTAAATGTAGAGCTGAAATTAATTTGTTGTAGTGATGGTGCTCTAAAACCCGTACTAACCGATCCTCTCAAATTAAAATTGTCTGTTACTTTTAAACGTGTGCTCATTTTATAATTACTGGTGAAACCAAAATCATTGTAATTCTCCGCACGAATTGCTGCTGTTAGCAAAAAACTTTTTGTAACATCCATCTCTGCATCTACATATACTCCAATTGTAGACCGATTGGCATCTGCAACATCTGAAGGCTGATAACCAGGAAACCCTTGGGCTCCTGATGCTTTTACTCCGCTTGTGTCGTAATTTTTATAAGATGCTTCTTCTCCTGCATAAAGCTTGTATTGTTCCAATCTAAATTCAGCACCAGCTGCGAAATTGAAACCTTCTCCGATTCCCGCAAGCTCCCTGCTGAAGTTCAGGTTTGTCGTATTCTGCAAAAATGAAAAACCTCCATCATCAAAATGAGTCTGACCGGAGCCCAAAGAGGCATTAAATGTTTTATCTCCATAAAAATGAAAATCATTTCTGCCGGTGTTATTACTTAAATCCCAAAGCCATGATGTATGTGTTCTGCCTTTTATTCCGGCTGCGAAAGAAGCATCGCTTACTTGTGTTTGTATATGAGGATCAAAATAAGTTTCACCATCAGAAGTGGTTTGCATAATGCCATCAACAAAAATTAAATTGCCGCTTGCATCTGTAGGAAACCGGTCGGGTTTGGCAGAAAAATTTCTTGTAAATGCAAATGCATCACTCGAACTGTAATTGTAACCACCGAAAGAATAAACTGTCGTCGTTCCATTACTT
>JANLOW010000206.1:0-13843 GCA_031366785.1 Bacteroidota bacterium
ACAACGACAGATTTATAACCGAGATGTTTCAATGGATGAAACATAAGATCGAAGTGTACTCCTTCAACAAGCATGTCGGTACTAACGACAGTCATTTTATCTCCAATCGATAATATGGCTGCATCATCACCAATACCTTTTATACTTTCCGGATTTTTTAATTCAAGTCCTTTTGATATGTGATCAATAATTGCAAATTCTCCAAGGGAACTTATTTCAGTTCTGTTATTTATATTTTCAAACATAACTGCGAAAGTATCGGTTTTTTCTTTTGAGATTTCTATAAAAAGGCTATCCTACAAAATAACCGGATGTGATAAAAAATTAATGGTTGTTATTAGTAAAAAAAGAGACTTAAGACAGAAGATTTTTGACCTATAATTCCTTGCTTCTCACTTTCTCAAACCCTACCTTTGTAGCTGATTTTAAAGCAGAAAGGCAAAAAATGATAACAGTAACCGAGCGCGCAAAAGAAAAAGCGCTGGAATTGATGCAAAAAGAGCATAAAGAAGCCGAATCCTTCATTCGTGTTGGTGTCGAAGGTGGCGGATGTTCCGGTTTAACTTATAAGCTGGAATTTGATACGGTACAAAAACCGGAAGACAAAGTATTTGAGGATAAGGGGATTAAAATTGTTTGTGACAAAAAAAGCTTCCTTTATTTAATTGGAACCGAGCTTGATTTTAGCGACGGATTAAATGGAAAAGGATTTCTATTTCAGAACCCAAATGCTTCCAGAACCTGTGGTTGTGGCGAGAGTTTTTCAGTTTAATTTTTTTTTGCCCAGATCTTCTCTTTAGATTGAATATAAATAAGGATAAATTTGAAGCAAAAATAAGGTTTTATATAATTATTGAAAGCAAATCAAATGTCAGAAGATTTAAAAATAATTGATGATGTAACACAAGGCGATTATAAATATGGCTTTGTAAGTGACATAGAATCAGACAATGCTCCAAAAGGATTAAGCGAAGATATTGTTCGTTTCATTTCTAAGAAAAAAAATGAACCTGAATGGTTACTCGAATGGAGGCTAAAATCATATCGTCACTGGTTAACAATGACAGAACCGAAATGGCCAAATGTACATTACCCACAAATAAATTTTCAAGATATTATTTATTATTCGGCACCTAAACAAATTATAACACTTAATAGCCTGGATGAACTGGATCCGGAAATAAAAAAAACATTTGACAAGCTCGGCATTTCACTTGAAGAACAAAAACGTTTAGCAAATGTTGCAGTCGATGCTGTTATCGACAGCGTTTCTGTTAAAACTACTTTTCGCGAAGCTCTTTCTGAACTTGGAATTATTTTTTGTTCATTCAGTGAAGCGGTACATGATCATCCTGATCTTATAAAAGAATATTTGGGTTCAGTCGTTCCTCCGACAGATAATTTTTATGCAGCACTTAACAGCGCAGTTTTCAGTGATGGATCGTTTTGTTATATTCCCAAAGGTGTTCGTTGTCCGATGGAATTATCTACATACTTCAGAATAAATTCTGCAGGAACAGGTCAGTTTGAGCGAACACTTATTATCGCCGATGAAGGTTCATTCGTCAGTTACTTGGAAGGATGCACTGCACCTATGCGTGATGAGAATCAGTTGCATGCTGCTGTTGTAGAAATTTATTCACACAAAGATGCGCAAGTAAAATATTCAACGGTACAGAATTGGTATCCGGGTGATAAAAATGGTAAAGGGGGTATTTACAATTTTGTAACTAAGCGTGGAATATGTGCAGGAGATAATTCAAAAATATCCTGGACACAAGTCGAGACAGGTTCTTCTATCACATGGAAATATCCAAGTGTAATATTAAAAGGAAATAATTCAACCGGAGAATTTTACAGTGTTGCAGTAACAAATAATTATCAACAAGCTGATACCGGAACGAAGATGATTCATCTCGGTAAGAATACAAAAAGTACAATCATCTCTAAAGGTATTTCTGGTGGGTTCAGTAATAACAGTTATCGAGGATTAGTAAAAATTTCAAAGAAAGCCGACAATGCAAGAAATTTTTCACAATGCGATTCTTTATTGCTTGGCGACAAATGTGGAGCACATACATTTCCTTACCTCGAAGTGAGCAATAAATCTGCCATGGTTGAGCACGAGGCTACAACATCAAAAGTTGGAGAAGATCAGATATTTTATTGTAATCAACGAGGAATTTCGACTGAAGATGCAATAGGGTTAATTGTAAACGGATATTGCAAAGAAGTTTTCAATCAACTTCCAATGGAATTTGCAGTTGAAGCACAAAAGTTGTTGGCCATTTCACTGGAAGGAAGCGTTGGATAATTTATTGAAGATTGAAGACATAATATTGAATATTTAAAAAAGTCAATAGTTCGGTTATATTGACAAATGATAATGACATTAATCGGTTAAATTATAATAAGCACAAAAAATGCATTTACTGGAAATAAAAAATTTAAAAGTTAAAATAGAAGGAAAAGATATTCTGAGGGGATTGAACCTTTCTGTAAAACCCGGAGAAGTTCATGCTATTATGGGACCCAATGGTTCCGGTAAAAGTACTCTTGCATCTGTTCTCGCCGGCCGTGATGAATACGAAGTTACTGGTGGCGATGTTTTATATAAAGGAAATAATATACTTGATTTGTCTCCTGAAGTTCGAGCCCGAATGGGATTATTTCTTGCCTTTCAGTATCCGGTTGAAATACCCGGAGTGACGAATGCTAATTTTTTAAAGACTGCGTTGAACGAAATCCGCAAATCAAAAAACCTGACGCCGCTCGACTCGAAAGATTTTCTGATTCTAATGAAAGAAAAAATGAAGCTTGTCGAAATCGATAAATCAATGACACAACGATCCGTTAACGAAGGATTTAGTGGTGGCGAAAAAAAGAGAAATGAAATTTTTCAGATGGCAATGCTTGAACCGGAACTTTCAATTTTGGATGAAACAGATTCAGGCCTCGATATTGATGCATTACGTATTGTTGCCAATGGGGTGAATGCTTTACGAAATAAGGAACGTTCTTTTATTATTATAACCCATTATCAACGTCTGCTCGATTATATAGTTCCTGATTTTGTGCACGTTCTTTATAATGGCCGTATTGTTAAATCAGGAACGAAAGATCTTGCATTAGAACTCGAAGAAAGAGGATACGACTGGATTAAGGATGAAACAAATGTTGCAGCGAAAATTTAATATTAGAAAATGAATAATCATTCTTTAAATATTTCAGTAGCTGATTTTATCGGCCAATTTCAAAAAATAGAAAAATCGTTTTCTCCGCAATACTTGGAATTGAAAATAGATGCCATAAACAATTTTAAGCAATTGGGTTTTCCGACTACTAAAAATGAAGATTGGAAATACACTAACGTGGCCGGACTTTTAAAAAATAATTTTGCTGTTCCGGAAAATGATTTAAAACTAACTCAAAAGGATATTCAGCAATTTTTACCTATTGAAGATGATATAATTATTCTAGTTTTTGAAAACGGAAAGTACAATAATCAGCTTTCAAAAATTTCAAACCTTCCAAGAGGAATTATAATAGGTAATCTAAGTGAATATGCCAATCATGAAGCTGTAAAAAGTCATCTTGGTAAAATAGCAATTCATAAAAATGAAAGTTTTGTTTCGCTAAATACAGCGTTATTCAGTCAAGGTGCTTTTATTTTTGCGGAGAAAAATATTCTTTGCGAAAAAGCAATTCACTTGCTTTTTATAAACGACGCAAGAAATAATCCAACGGTGAATTACCCACGTAATCTTATCGTCGCTTCCCAGGGAAGTATGTTAAATATTTCAGAGAGTTATTATTCTATTGAAGCAATTAACCCTTCTTTTTGCAATCCTGTAACTGAAATATTTATAGATGATAATGCAAATGTGGAATATTGTAAAAACGAATCCGAGAACAACAATGACTTTCATATAGATTACACAAGCGTTTTTTTACGAAAAGATTCTAAATTAAATATCCAAACGATAACTTCAGGAGGAAAGATGGTCAGGAATAATCTTAAGATTGAATTACAACAACAAAACGGATCGGCTTATTTAAATGGCTTATATGTTCCATCAGGGGAGTCTCATATTGACAATCATTCTTTTGTAGATCATGCCAGTCCCGATTGTTACAGTAATGAATTATATAAAGGAGTGATAGATGGCAAGTCACAAGGCGTTTTTAATGGAAAAATATTTGTGAGAAAAGATGCCCAAAGAACAAATGCATATCAGTCGAATAAGAATATTCTTCTTTCCGATGATGCATCAATGAATGCAAAACCTCAGTTAGAAATATATGCTGACGATGTTAAATGCAGTCATGGAGCAACGACAGGACAGCTCGACGAAGAGGCTATGTTTTATTTGCAATCCCGGGGTATTGGAGCAAATGTAGCTCGGGCATTACTTACCAATGCTTTTGCAGAGGAAATACTTAATAAAATTACTATTCCGTCACTCAAAGAAAAATTGAAAGAAATAATTCATTTAAAATTACAGAAAGGCAATGACTAATGTGCAAAGTCCTTACAGTGCCACAAATATTTAGTAGTTCTGAAATAGAAAAAATCAGGAAGGATTTTCCAATACTATCTGTTAAGGCTCATGGTAAACCGCTGATATACTTTGATAATGCAGCGACATCACAGAAGCCTCAAACTGTTATAGACACCCTTGCAAGATATTATTCAACGATTAATTCAAATATTCATCGTGGTGTGCATTTTCTAAGCCAAAAGGCTTCACAAGAATATGATGAGGCACGCATAAAAGTTCAAAATTTTATTAACGCTGCTTCTGATCGTGAAATTGTTTTTGTCAGAGGAACGACAGAAGGAATCAATCTTGTAGCATCTTCTTATGGACGAAAAAATATAATGGAAGATGATGTGATATTAATTTCAGCCATGGAACATCATAGTAATATTGTTCCTTGGCAATTACTTTGCGAAGAAAAAAAAGCGAAAATAAAAGTTATACCAATGAATGATTCCGGCGAATTGATGATGGATGAATTTGATAAACTTTTATCGCCTGATGTAAAATTTATTAGTGTAACTCAAACATCAAATTCACTCGGTACAATAAATCCGGTTAAAGAAATTATTCGTAAAGCACATCAGTTTAATATACCGGTTATGGTTGATGCAGCTCAGTCTGTTGCACATTCTTTAATTGATGTAATTGACCTCGACTGTGATTTTCTTGCCTTTTCATCCCACAAAATGTTTGGTCCAACAGGAATAGGAGTTCTCTACGGAAAAGAAAAATTTCTTGAAGCAATGCCTCCATATCAAGGTGGAGGAGAAATGATAAGCGCTGTATCATTTGAGAAATCGACCTGGAATGAAATCCCATTTAAATTCGAAGCAGGAACACCAGATATTGCCGGTGTAATCGGTCTTGGAGCAGCAATCGATTATCTCCAATCTTTAGATCGTGAAAAAATAAGTAAGCATGAATTTTCGCTTCTGAATCATGCTTCTGAAGAATTAAATAAAATAAACGGTGTCAGATTAATTGGAACAGCTTCTGAAAAGGCATCTGTCGTTTCATTTATTATTGAAGGCGTAAATGCAATGGATGCAGGAATGTATCTCGATACCTTAGGAATTGCAGTTCGAACAGGCCACCATTGTACAGAACCTGTAATGAAACGATTCAATATTCCGGGAACGATTCGAGCTTCATTTATGTTTTACAATACAATAGAAGAAATTGATATATTTATTGATGGAGTTAAGAAGGCAATAGGTTTTCTAAAAAGATAGATAATGAATATTGCAGAAAAAGAAAAAGAGATAATTGAAGAATTTGACTTGTTTGATGAATGGACAGACAAGTATCAATATATAATTGAAATTGGTCAAAAACTGAAACCGTTGGACGATAAATATAAACGTGACGAAAATAAAATAAAAGGTTGTCAAAGCAGCGTGTGGCTTCATGCATTTGGTGAAGACGGAAAAGTGTTTTTCGAATCAGATAGCGATTCAGTTTTTGTCAAAGGAGAAATCGCATTATTAATGCGTGTGTTATCCGGACAAAAGGCAGAAGAGATTGTAAATGCAGAGTTGAAATTTATTGATGTTTTAGGTCTGCGTCAGCATATAGCTGTTACAAGAGCAAATGGCCTGGCATCTATGATAAAACAGATGAAATTATTCGCATTAGGAATTCAATCTCAGCAATCAGCATGACAGAAATAAATCACATTACTGAAAAAATTGATTTCGTAAAACCATTACGTGACAGAGTTGTGGATATGCTTAAGACATGTTATGATCCTGAGATACCTGTGGATATTTACGAATTAGGTCTGATCTACGAAATCAATATTGATGAAGGTAATGATGTAAATATTAAAATGACGTTAACTTCTCCTGCTTGTCCTGTTGCAGAAACATTACCAGTGGATGTTGAACATAAAATAAAAAGTATACCGGATGTGAATAATGCAAAAGTTGAAATCACTTTCGACCCTCCCTGGGAAAAAGAAATGATGAGCGAAGAAGCGAAGCTGGAACTTGGGATGTGGTAAAAAACCCTCAGCGTACTTGGCGACCTCTGCGCGAAATATTTTTAGCGCGCCGAGATCGCAAAGCACGCTGAGAAGAAACTTTAAAAATGGAAATTGTAAACAAAGTAGCACAAAGCGGTTTAATCACTATCGACTTGGAAGATCTTTATGTTCCCGGCGAGCGCATGTTATTTGATATGAAAGACTGGCTTTTTGAAGAATTGATTCTGAAGGAAAAAGATTTTCGTGAAAAGTTAAAAGAGCATGACTGGACGAAATATGAAGGTAGGTTTATTGCTATTACCTGTTCTGTCGATGCAGTAGTACCAACCTGGGCATTTATGCTTGTAGTTACACATTTAAAACCTGTAGCGAAGAAAATAGCATTCGGCAATCTTCAAAACCTGGAAGAGGAAATTTTTGATGAAGCGATTTCGAAATTAAATATCGCAGAATTCCTGGACAAGAAAGTTGTTATTAAAGGATGTTCGAAAATAGAAGTTCCTGTTTCAGCTTATGTTAACCTCACAGCAATGCTTCGACCGGTGGTGAAGAGTATTATGTACGGTGAACCTTGTAGTACGGTTCCGGTTTTTAAGAAGAAAGAATAGAGATTAATATTAATTTATAAGTAAGTATAAAAAAACAAGATTTCTGATTTTAAATAAGAGTTCCTTCATTACTGAAAGAACTCTTTTAAAAATTACATGATATTTATTTAGACACTATTATTTTTATCACTTCAGAATAATTTTGCGCATCGAATTTTAAAAAATATATTCCCGGATTAATATTATTTTCATTTTCATCAGTCGTATTCCAATTAAGTTCGATTCGACCTTCGTTAAGAAAATTATCAGTAAGTGATTTAACAAATCGTCCTGTTATATCAAAAATCTTTACAGAAATTTTTTCCGATTTTTCGAGCGAAAAAGTGATAGTTGTTTTACCGAAAACAGGATTGGGATAAACTTTTATGAAAGATTCTTTCTTAAAAGTACTGGATGATTCTTGGCCAAAACCAACATGCAAACGACGACAGTAGATGCCACATGCCATTTTACAATAAGTTGATAAGGGGCCGCATCCGAAACCAGGAACACTGCATAGGCAAGATACAACAGTTTCAGGTGAAGGAGGAATTTCTCTACTTAAATTATTCTCAGTACTATTATACGGATTCAATATTTGCTGGCCGCATTCGCTAAGATTTACTAACCACGCATCCTGTGGTCCTCCATGATTGCCATGAACATCGCCATTATTTGATTTGGTTGCGCCTGCCATTAAAATGCTCTGGTCGTTTTCTTCAACTACACCCATAATAATATCAAATTTGTTTCCCCCGAATCGTTTTGTCCAAAGCAAGTTTCCATTTGCATCCACTTTGCCTGCATAAGCATCCCATGTTTGCAATGGTTCCTGTTTATTTGGGGCAATAGCTCCGACAATTACAAAGCCACTATCATGCGTTGTAGTAATGTTAAATCCGGCAGCCGTATCGTTTGGCATACCAAAAAAGTTTTGCCATAATATATTACCATTATTTGCAACATCAATTTTTAACACCCACACATTAAAACCATAATTACCAGTAACATCTCCATCGCTTGAACTTGTATGTCCTGTAAGTACTGCATTGCCATCAGATGAAAGCACCATAGCATTGCAATCATCGGATTTAGTGCCGCCATATTTTCTGTAATAAATTATGCCGCCGGATTGATTGAGTTTTGCAACCTGATCATCGTAAACTGGTTGGGCTAAATCTCCGGTTTGCGGACTTGTGATTCCAGTAACAAAAAAACCGCCGTTGACTTGAGCAAGTCCGGTAAGGTCGTCATAAGCGGTATCGCCAATGGTTACAGAGAAATCAATAGTTCCCGAAGTATTTAACTTAACAACCCAGCCATCGTAATCTCCATGATTGTTTGAAACATCTCCATCGTTTGAAGAAGTTATAGCAACAAACATGACATTGCCTTGCTGAGTAATTATTGCTTTTATCGAATAATCATCACCACTTCCACCATAACAATGTTGCGAAAGCAATGCGCCCTTGCTGTTTACTTTTGCCAACCACACATCTTGTGAACCCACACTTCCGTGAAGACCTGAAACCTGTCCATCAATTGAAGCGGTTGCTCCGATTGCATAAATATCGCCGTTGCTTGTTTCAACCATATCATAGAAGGCATCGTAATCACTTCCTCCATAAATTTTTTTCCAGATGATGTGTCCGGCTCCATTTGTCTTCATAAGGAATGCATCGTAATCACCATGCTTTGCATTAAAATCTCCATTGTGCGAATTGGTATTGCCACAGGATAAATAATTCCCATCAGAAAGTTTGATAACGTTTTGAATAAATTCATCTTTACTACCTCCAATGCATTTCTGCCATTGGATAGATGGGGTTTGAGCTATTATTGTTGCAGAAAACATCATTGTTGTAACGATGAAGGCATAACGCTTTTTTTTGAAATATTTTTTCATATTGATTAAGTTTAGGTGCCTTTAAATTTCCCCAAAGAGGAGATTTAAAAAATCAGTAAGTTATTTTGTTATCGAAAAAGTTTTTGATTCAAAATTCTCTCCACTGCCCCATCTTATCACGTACATTCCCGCAGGAAATTGGCTCACATCAATTTGGGTTTGTTCAACATTTATCATTTCAGAAAAAACTAGTTGCCCGTAAAGATTTACAATTGAAATTTGTCCTGTTTCATCAGAAGGAAATTTAATGGTAACAGAATTGGTTGCAGGATTGGGATAAACAGAAAGATGCTCTAATACATCAAGCGTATTCTCATTTGATATTCTGCAAGGGTTTGTTACTGTATTTGCGTTTGAGGTTTTATGCCCGCAAGTGTTGGTCACTTTACATTTATACACACCTGCTGTTTTTGCTACATATGTTTGAAATGTTGCGCCTGCAATATTTACTCCGTTCTTTTTCCATTGAAATTGGAGTGCTGCTGTATTTGCTGTAAGTGTTACACTATCGCCATAGCAAAAAGATAAAGTTCCGCTTGCGGTTAAATTAACAGTTGGATCAATATCAACTGTTACAACTAATCCTGCTGAAGTAGCTGTTCCGCAACTTTTAGTTACCCTGCATCGGTATGTACCCGCAGAATTTGCAAGATAGCTTTGTGAATTTGCGCCCGTAATATTTACATAATTTACGGACCACTGATAAGTATTTGCCGGTGCCGAGGTTAAGGTAACACTATCACCTTTGCAAAATGTTAAAGCACTGTTTGCACTAATTGACGTAGTACAATTATTAATCCTTAAACAATGATGCCAAATGCAGGAATATCCAAGCGAGCATTGACTATTATAATTGCAAAACTGGGCAAATGTAATTTGTGAAAAGCTGGAAAACATTGCAGTTACGATGAAAGCATAAAGCTTTTTTTGTAATTGTTTTTTCATTTTGTTTTTTGTATAAAATTTTCGTTACAAAGATGCATGTGTTAATTAGAGATTGTCAATCGCATAAATCAGCGTATTTTGCTTATGGTGTTGTTTGAAAACCTACCAATTTCTGTGTAATAGAAATGCAATTTCTTCGACTACCTTTGGAGCGTGGAGACAAAAACCATTTTCAGCTTTTCTATTTTCACTTATGTGATGCTTATTTTTTCGATGCCTTGCTTATCACAACAAATAAATTCTCCACCGTTACAATTCGAACATTATACTTCTGAAACAGGATTACCCAGTCGCGAGATTCAATGCGGATTTAAAGACAGCAAGGGATTTTTATGGATTGCGACTATCGATGGTGCTTATCGTTACGATGGATATGAAACAAAATATTTTAAAACGGATCCTTACGATTCAACTACAATCAATATTGGCTGGGCAGAAAGTATTGAAGAAGATAATAACGGAATGATCTGGTTTGCGGGTACGTTTGGAATGGGGTTAAATCAATACAACCCTGCAACCGGGAAATTTAAACGATACAATCAAATTTCACAGTTTAAAAAACTACTGCCTTCAAGTAATGTCTCCAATATGTTTTGTGATAAAAACAAAACCCTATGGATTGCATCACAAGGGGAAGGGCTTTTTGCATTAAATACTGTTGACAATACGATTGTAAATTATCACCATGATTCACATAATAGTTCAACTATCAATTCTAATTTGATTTATTCGATGGCACAGGCGCTCAACAACAATATTTATGTGGCTGCCTCAAACGGTTTTGATTTATTAAATGTTGCATCCGGAACCTTTCAACATTTCAAACTCATGGATCATTTAAACAGCAGGTTAAATTTGGCGTATAATTTACTGTTTGTCGACAGCAAAAATAATTTATGGCTTTATTCGGATGAAGGAATATTAGTGTATGATTCATTATTGCAACCAATAAATAAGTATGTTCATTCAATTAATGATTTAAATTCTTTAAGTTGTGATACTGTCAACTCCATTTGTGAATCGCCTGATGGCAGAATCTGGATTGCAACTGATAACGGTTTAAATATATTTAATCCTCAAACCAAGGTATTCGATCATTATTTTTATGATGAAAATAATACCAACTCAATTTCTACAAATACAATTTCAAAATGTTTTTCTGATAAGTCAGGAAAAATTTGGCTGCTTAGTGAAAATTTTATGAATGCAGTCAATCTTCTTCCGGGAAAATTCAAAGTGTATAAGCATGATGATAAGAATGCCAGTTCAATTTGCAACAATCTTCCGGAATTTATTTACCAGGATAATTACGGAAAAATATTTATCTGTACCATGAAGGGTATAAGTTGTTTTGATCCGAAAAGTCAAAAATTTAAATTATTTCAGCCCGAAGAATCTATCAACAGTTTTTTAAAAAACAATATAATTTTTATTATCTATCAGGATAAGGATGATAACTATTGGATAAATGTTGACGATGATAAATTAATTTGTTTCAACCCTCAGACACATCATTCCAATTTATATCATTTTAAGGAAAACCATCACCCCGATTCGCTTGGAGTGGGTTATGTATGGAGCATTCTTCAGGATAAGAAAGGAATAATCTGGTTTGGTGGTGAGAATCACTTGTGTTCATTCAATCCTGAAACAAAAAAATTTAAAACTTATTTAATAAATCCATTATTGATAAATTCAAATGAAAACAGTATTCCAAAAATTTTTGATTTGAATGATGGAAAAATAAGATTCACCTGCCAGGGACATGCGTATTATGATTATGCCCTTGATAAAATTGTCATACCAAAATATAAGGATGATAAAAAATTAATTGCAATGACTCAGACAGGGAACACCTGCTATTTAACCGAATGTGAAAATATTGTCTGGCTTGGCACTATGGGAAACGGAATGTTCCTATATGATTTTAAAAATGGTCGTTGCCGGAATTTTACAAGCCGCCATGGTTTGCCGAACGATGTTGTGTGGGGAATATTAAAAGATGCACACGGCAATTTGTGGATTTCGACCAACAACGGTCTTTGCAAATTTACTCCGCCTAAAAACTTATTTGATGAAAATGAAAAACCGGTTTACCGCAACTACAACACAGGTGATGGACTTCCAATAAAAGAATTCGGATGGAATGAATTCAGTAATACAAAAGATGGGACCATGTATTTTGGTATGTCTGTTGAAACAAGTGGTTTGGTCGTTTTTCATCCCGACAGTTTAAAAGACAATTCTTTTATTTCACCTGTTTACATTACCGATTTTAAATTGTTTAATCATTCCGTTATTCCAAATGATACAAATGAGTTTTTAAAAAATACTGTTGAGTTTACAAAAGAGATAAAATTATCTTATCGCGAAAATGTAATCTCTTTTTCCTTTGCGGCATTGAACTATGTACATCCTGAGCAGAATCAATTTGCATACATGCTCGAAGGTTTCGATAAAAACTGGAACTACACTGACGCAACAAAACGGTTTGCAAATTACACAAACCTCGATGCTGGAGTATATGTTTTCAAAGTAAAAGGAAGCAATAATGATGGTGTATGGAATGAAATGCCAACTACATTAAAATTAATTATCACTCCTCCTTATTGGGAGACATGGTGGTTCAGAATTTCAATTGCAGCGTCAGTTGCAGCTGCAGCTTATGCACTTTATAGTTATCGTTTGATGCAAATAATTAAATTACAAACAATGCGAAATAATATCGCAGCAGATCTTCATGACGAAATTGGTTCGACGCTAAATAGTATTTCTGTTTTCAGTGAAGTAGCAAGGCAACAAGCAGGCAAACCTTTACCAGCTTTGGAAAATATTGGGACGAGTTCACGTAAGATAATTGATTCGATGAGTGATATTGTATGGACAATTAATACAGAGAATGATAGTTTTGAAAAAATTATTTTGCGTATGAGGAATCATGCTTATCAATTATTGAAGGCAAAAAATATTGAATTGGTGTTTAAAGCTGACTCTTCACTCAATGAATTGACCTTGCCTATGCAAGTTCGGAAAAACTTTTATCTCATTTTTAAAGAGTCGTTGAATAATGTAGTAAAATACGCTGAGGCGAACCGGGTGATTGTCAATGTTACTAAATTTCAAAATACTATTAATATGGAGATGCGAGATAATGGAAAGGGTTTTAATATGATGAATAATATTCCAGGGAATCAATCGCCTGAAGGGAATGGTATAAAAAATATGAAACAGAGAGCATGGGAAATAAATGCAATCTTGAAAATCGAATCGAAAGAATCAGAAGGGACATCTATTGAATTAACAATTAAAACATAACTATGGAAATTAGAGTTGTCATATTTGAAGATAACAACAATTTGCGAGAAGGGTTATATCAGCTTATTAACGGCTCGCCGGGATTTATTTGCACGGGTGCTTTTCCTAATTGCGATAACATAGAAAATAATATGTCGGAAACTAAACCCGATGTAGTGTTAATGGATATTGAAATGCCCGGCATGACAGGTATTGAGGGGGTATATGTCATTCGAAAAAAATTTCCCGAAATAAAAATTCTGATGGAAACAATTTTTGAAGACGACGATAAAATCTTTGACTCGATCTGCGCCGGAGCCGAAGGATATATTTTAAAGAATACCCCTCCTGTGGAAATACTTGAGGCCATTAAAGAAATTCATGAAGGCGGAAGTCCCATGACTCCGTCAATTGCCAATCGTGTTCTGAAAATGGTTAAGCAAAAACCAACATCGTCAGAAATATTTGATTTAACAAAACGCGAGAAAGAAATCCTGAGTTGCCTTGTTGACGGGATGAGCTACAAAATGATTGCTGTTGAATGTTGCATTGCCATCGACACGGTGAACATGCACATTAAAAA
>JANLOW010000217.1:0-7280 GCA_031366785.1 Bacteroidota bacterium
CGGATGATGGCAATCTATGTACGACCGATGCCTGCAATTCATCTACAGGAGTAATCACTCACACGCAAGTAAATAAGGATGATGGTAATCAATGTACGACCGATGCTTGCAATTCATCTACAGGAGTAATCACTCACACGCCAGTAAATACGGATGATGGCAATCTATGTACGACCGATGCTTGCAATTCATCTTCAGGAGTAATCACTCATACTCTAGTAAATACGGATGATGGTAATCTATGTACGACCGATGCCTGCAATTCATCTACAGGAGTAATCACTCACACGCAAGTAAATACGGATGATGGTAATCAATGTACGACCGATGCCTGCAATTCATCTTCAGGAGGAATCACTCATACTCTAGTAAATATCGATGATGGTAATCAATGTACAACAGATGCCTGCAATTCATCTACAGGAGTAATCACTCATACTCTAGTAAATATCGATGATGGAAATCTTTGTACTACCGATGCCTGCAATTCTTCCACAGGTGCAATCACTCATACGCAAGTAAATACGGATGATGGAAATGCATGTACGATAGATGGCTGTAATAGTGTAACAGGAGTATTTCATAATCTAAATACAGAGATGTGTGGCAATGGAATTGATGATGATTGTGATGGATTTATCGATGAAGATTGCTCAGTAACTCTTCAGTTAAAATTATTCATTAATGGTTTTTATATGAATAATGGAGTAATGAATGCAACGGTTGATCCTGATAATTTTCCTTCTATTTGTGATACTCTTATTGTAGAAATAAGAAATGACATTTTTCCTTTTAATGTGAATTATACGGATACAAGTATTCTTGATATAAATGGAAATGTCAATTTAGTTTTTCCCGGTTCGCAGGGCCATTCGTATTTTATAGCAATTCATCATAGAAATGCTTTAGAAACATGGAGTACTTTTCCTGTATTATTTAATGCTCAAACAATAAATTATTCATTTGCTGATGCCATTGATAAAGCATATGGAAATAACTTAAAAGACTTGGGTGATGGAAATTTTGCTCTTTTTAGTGGAGATATAGATCAAAATGGATCAATTAATATAGATGATTTTTTATTAATTGAAAGTCAGTTAGAATTGTTTGGTACAGGATATTTAAAAGAAGATATTTCAGGTGATGGAATAATTGAGTCGTTAGATTTTTGTTTATTTGAAAACAATCTTGGTAAAATGAGGTCTTATCCCTGATATATTAAAAAGGATGTTTTTTTGTAGTGGTTGCTCCTAAAATTTCTTTCGTTTTCATATCCTGTATATAAACTACTACTCGAACTTCTTTGTAATCTACTTCTTTGTCATCATTGGTAAAAGATGCTTTTATCTTATTCACCTTTCCTTTAATCTGCGGGCCAATCAAAAATCCGTCAGGGCCGGGAACATGAGCTCTTAAAATATGATTGAAATTATTAACACCATTTACTGATTTTTTATTATAGCGCTTTTCATGATTAATATTATTTTCAGTAATTGCTATAAACAGGCGAAGATCTTTCCCGGGATAGGCTGTTAATGCCGTAGCTTTAACTCTAATACATGAGCTATGATGATTTCCTTTACCGGTTGAAGTGCTTATGATATCGAATTTGAATTGAGGCTCTCTATTATATAATTTATCTATTAATGATTGATTTGCATAAGATAAATGAGACGAACTTTTTTCGGGCAGTTGGCCGTTAACAATGACGCTCGGAAACCCGACGATATTACCATAAAATGAAGATTGTTTATCACAAGCTTTATAATATGTATAAAAAGTATCCAATGCATAGAAACAATGATAATTGATTACGGCCACTTTTTCTGCATTTGCATTCGTTAATGCTTGAAATGATGAATCATATTGTGAACAAGCTCCACAACCTGTTTCCGTAAATTCTTCAATCAAAACTATATTTCCTGTTTGAGCAACAGAATAAATAAATTGAAAAAATAAAAATAATCCGGGGAATATTACTTTTTTCATTGGTAAATCTTAGTTTTTTTAATTATTGTAAATTTGTGTAAAGAAAGGGGTGTTAAATTTTAATTTATAATAAATAAGTAGTTAATTGAATTAAAGATTTTTCAGTCAAAACAAAAGTAGTAATTATAATATGATTATGTTGAAATATGAGTGAAATTGGCTTTTAAGAAGTATTTAGAATCGATTAAAATTCAGGAAGAATATAGCAGTCAATGATTTTATTAATGGGTGTGAGACCATTCATTTTAAATTATATGTCGTAAAGAACATCAATAAGCCAGATTATTTTGTAAATTAGAGAAGTATTAAAATGATTGAAGACATGCGATTTTTTTTAATTATTTATGGATTAGTTTATTTATCATTTTTTATTTCACCTTTATCAGTTGAGGCTGCCAATTCTCTTTTTGACAGTGAAACTTCATTATACTTTAGGGATGATATTGTAGCACATTTTGATCCTGATAAATCAGATCGTGATTGTGATATTGCTATAGCTTTTAATGGATGGATGTATTTGGCTTATACTTCCAGTCATTCAGGCCCCACCGGTACTGATATAGGATTTTTAATATCTAAAGACAGCGGAAATACCTGGCAGGCGTTTCCTCCAATTATTTTAGGCAATCATAACGACGCTTCTGTATACGATATACTCGTAACAGGAACTAATACATCTTCGTTGCGTGTTTATGTGTCTTATTATTTTAATGATGCGGCTTTTTCATATTCATTCGGACATGTTGCTGTGTATGACGGAATTTCCGGTCAGCAATTACCTTATGGAATTGATATTGGTGACGGCACATATTCCATTGGTGAAATTCATCTCGCTTCTGATTTTCGCCACCCGTCTTCTGTTTCAAAAGGATATAGTGTTGCTATAGTTTATTCTTCAAGTTTTGGTGATTTCACTAATACAGATTCACTCATTTGTTTAATAGCAAGTGATTCAAGCAATAATAATTATACATATAATTTGATAGATACTTCAACTTCTGAATTGATAAAAGGAGCCTCTATTGATTATGGTTTTTCTTATACAAACAATATAGGTGGGTATTATATTGCTTATCAAAAAGGTCAAAATCTAGGTTATTCGAAAAGCGTTACTTCCATTGCTTCAGGTTTTACAGATCCAATTTTTCTCAATAGGCTAATTAATATCAAAGGTGCAAGTTTCGAATCACCGAAAATTGTTTGCCAAAATTCAATTGGGAATAATGACAGTTCCGGATTGTCAGTAATGATAATGGCAAAAGCATTTGATTCGACAATTACAAATACGTATAGGATTCCATGGGTTATTTATAATACGAATGCTGCATCTTCTGATTATTGGTTTTCTGCCGGTGTTTCAAATTCGGCAAATACTTCCTCCGTCGAAACTTTTGATGTTTCTTATTCAGAAACTGAAAACAGTTTTTGGATTACAGGTTATAACAGCGATTCAGGAAATTTATTTACAGCGTTAGAGGATTTTAATTTTAGTCACCCCGGTAATTGGATCATTGCCGATAATCAATACAACGATACATTAATAGATCCTTTAATTTCACCCAATCCTAGAATTACAGCCACTGACAATTTTATTTATGTCGTATGGATTTCGCATATATTTGGTTCAACTGGTCAACCACGCTCTCAAACCTTGTTTGATAAAATGGAATTGCCTTTTATTACGAATATTCGAGATTTTAATATTGGTTATAGTTTTAATATTTATCCAAATCCGGCAAACGATAATTTAATAATTTTTGAATTACCCCAAATCAATATTGCCAAGGAAAAAACAATAAAACTCTTCGATTGTTCAGGAAGGGTTGTATTTTCAGAAATTTATAATTCCCAAATGCGACCGACGCTAATAAATACAAGTGAATTTAAAAGTGGAATTTATTTTCTCCAAATATTAATTCAAAATGAAATTCCATTGGGTGAGAAAATATTAATACAACATCATTAGCTTTTTATTCTTTCAATTTTCAAAAAATATAAACATGAAAATAATTAATTCGTTTAACTATTAATGTAATACAGAAATTAAAACAGCCATCTGTTTTTTATGATCAGCAATCATTTTAACGGAATAAATTCCATTGGGAAGGAGATCTGTTTCAAGTCGAATGTTTTGATCCGGGTTTTCGAATACTAAATGATTCACAACCTGGCCGGTTAGATTTGTAATTTCTAATTCTGCATGGCTAAAAATCGCATCATTGTGAAGAAACACAAAAGTGTTAGCTGGATTTGGGTAAGCAGAAATTTTATCAGTAAAATTAGATTCCTCAATTTCTGATGGAGCAGCTAAGCGGGGAGTTATTATGAAAGGTGTTAAATCAACCGAATAAAGATGATTATGTCCGGGAACTCCTTCTTCAGAAATATAAATAAGAGAGTTGGAATAAAAAGAAACTCCTTCTTTTTGAGTCCATGCTCCGGCAATTGGAATTTTATAAAATTGACCGGTAAAAATATTGTTGTCTATAAAATTTCTAAATAAATAAATTTGAGTATTTGAAATCAAAACGGCTGATTTACCGTCTGGGCTAATAGCAGCACCTGTAATTCGGCCATTTACGTAAAAGCTATCTACAAGAGTAGCAACATAAGTTCCCGGTTCATCGGGTAACCTATACATTTTAGTATATTTAGTTGCAGAACCATCGCCTTTAGTAAACAGATATAGTTTTTTGTTTAAAGAAAAGAAACCTTCGGCATCAAAATTTTTCCAAGGAGCAGGAAATTTATGTTGATCAGGATAAGAAAATTTTATGATTGATGGAGTTACAGTACTTTCAGTTTCAGAAGACGGATAGGGGATTTTATAAATTCGTAAATTTTGTCGGGAAGAATAATTATTGCCGAAATCACCGATAAACATATGTGAACGGCTTGCGTCATGTGTTATATCTTCCCAATCATAATTGGCAGCTCCGGATAAAGTTATAGATTGTTTTAAAGTTCCTGTTTTTCCAATTTTGTATATTTTATTGTTGCCACCAGCATCATTATTTGACCAAAAATCATTTTCGCCATCAAAATCTAGACTTGATGATTCACTGATTGAACTGGGTAAAGTGCCACGAACAGTTGCGGTAATTGCAAATGTCATCATCTGAAATGATGATAAAAAAAATTGAGATAAGATAATACAGAGGGTTAAGAGGAGCGATTTTACTTTCATTTTTTTTGATTGAAAGGTTTAGAGAAAGAGTTTAAAAACGGCGCAAGATGCCACAAAAAATAGGTTGTAAAATGAAATCGAAATCTTTTTTTAGGTTTTTTATTTATGAAGTTGGTTAATACCCCGCAGTTCTACTGCGGAAATAGATACTCCTTTTGATACCTCGCAGCTCTGCTGCGGGGTTATTCATTAAAAAAATCCGTATTAACAGGTCAATAGTAATAACTTTTTGGTAAAAAACAACCCTTTCTTGATAAAAAATATTTTTGGAGATCCATATTTATTAAGGGGTCTACATTCAATATGGATTCCAATAATAGGTAAAAGATGAAAAACCAGCAAGAGGAATTTGCAAAAAATGTAAAATAATTAGAAACTTTACGATGGTAATAAACCTATAAAACTTTGAGTTTACATTAATATATGATTTTATTTATTTAATTTGTTTTATACAGTATGTTGATAATAAATTTATAATTATGTTTCCAACTCTTTGCAGAAACGCATATTTGTTTTTAATTTTTTCATCTTCAATATTTAAATTGTATACTGTTATACTATGAAAAACACAATCTTCGAAAATAAAATTACAGCATTAAAATATTTGCCTGATAAAAAAATTGTAGGAAACTGGATAGAAGAATTATACCAATGGATTTTTTGTATTGACTCAAAATATTCTGATTACAATATTTTTCTGGAAAAAGAAGTAGAGTTAAAAAAAATATTTTTTGAAATTATAGAAAGAGAATATACAGACAAGAAAAAGGCTAAGGAAATTATCGATTCTTTTTTCAACTCTCTGCCGCTCATTCATAAATTGTTAAAAGAGGATCTTGATACAGTATTAAGCTTTGACCCTGCTTCAAGGTCGCATGATGAAGTATTGTTATCTTATCCGGGATTTTATGCCATTGCTATTCACAGGCTGGTACATTCTCTATGGAAATTAAATATACCAATTATTCCGAGATTAATATCCGAACTTTCACATAGTAAAACAGGTATTGATATTCATCCGGCGGCTATTATTGGTGAAAGGTTTTTTATTGATCACGGAACAGGAGTAGTCATTGGGGAAACAACAGAAATCGGGAATGATGTAAAAATTTATCAGGGAGTTACACTTGGAGCTTTAAGTGTCAGTAAAGGTAAAGTTGAAACTAAAAGGCATCCAACTATTGGTAATAGAGTTATTATTTATGCAAATGCTACCATTCTGGGAGGAAATACTTATATTGGTGATGATTCATTGATCGGTGGAAATGTCTGGATAACAAATTCAATTCCTCCTAATTCATTAGTATATCACAAAAGCGAAATTATTATAAAAAGCAATTCATCATTTCCGGAACCTTTGGATTACGTTATTTGAAAAGTATCGGGTATCTAGTATCGGGGATGAGATATGGAATTTCAAAAAACTATTTATCTTGCAACCAAATACCCGATACTTCCTAACCAATTTACATTCATCTCACTAATTAAAAATAATTACCACCATGCATGCAAATAATATTTTAGAAACTATTGGTAATACGCCCATCGTAAGAATTAATAAACTCTTTGGAAACTCTCACGAAGTATGGATTAAATTGGAGAGAAACAATCCGGGTAATAGTATTAAAGATAGGATTGCTTTATCCATGATTGAAGATGCAGAACAAAAAGGTGTTCTGACTCGCGATAGTGTAATCATAGAACCAACATCCGGGAATACAGGCATAGGACTGGCAATGGTTGCTGCTGTAAAAGGGTATAAACTTATTTTAGTTATGCCTGAGTCTATGAGTATTGAACGAAGGAAGTTGATGTCAATTTACGGTGCTCAATTTGAATTAACTCCAAGAGAAAAGGGAATGAAGGGCGCCATTGAAAAAGCTACTGAATTAGTTCAATCAACTCCACACGGCTGGATGCCGCAGCAGTTTAATAATATGGCTAATGTTGAAGTTCATAAAAAAACAACTGCATTAGAAATATTAAACGATTATCCAAATGGTTTTGATTACATGATAACAGGTGTTGGCACAGGCGGGCATATAACCGGAGTTTCAGAAATATTGAAATCAAAATTTCCAAACCTGAAGGTATTCGCCGTTGA
>JANLOW010000221.1:0-11779 GCA_031366785.1 Bacteroidota bacterium
AACAATGCTTTTACAAATAACGACATCACCAATTATTATCTGACATTACCGATTCAAAATATCGAAACCGGTTTCTGGTTGGAGAGTGACCGAATGTTAAGTCTTGCTTTCTCCGAAAAAAGCCTGGAAGTTCAACGAAATGTTGTAATCGAGGAATTTAAACAAAGATATCTCAACCAACCATACGGCGATGTTTGGTTGTTGTTGCGTCCACTTGCTTACAAAGTTCATCCCTATCAATGGGCAACTATCGGAAAAGACGTTAGCCATATCTCTGAGGCAAGTGTTGAAGATGTTCGTAAATTTTTCTTCAAATATTATTGTCCGGATAATGCTGTTTTAGTCGTCGCAGGAAATGTCAAAGCAGAAAATATTTTTACTCTTGCCGAAAAATGGTTTGGTGAAATTACCAGAAAAATGGAAAAACGAAGTCCTTATCCTGTCGAGCCCGAGCAGACAGAATACCGTGAACTAACCGTTGAAAGAAATATACCTTACGATTCAGTATATCGTGCCTATCATATGTGTTCGCGATTAGATCCTGAGTTTTATGCTGTAGACCTTTTATCGGATGTCATGAGTAGAGGTCGATCATCAAGACTTTACAATTCTCTTGTGAAAGAAAAAAAATTGTTCACCGAAGTAAATGCCTATCCGACTTCTGACTTTGACAGAGGATTATTTGTTGTCGAGGGAAAATTAGTAAAAGGTATTTCAATGAAAGATGCCGAAGATGGTATGGATGAAGTCATTCATTCTTTATGTAATGATTCTGTTAGTACCGATGAACTGGAAAAAGTTAAAAATAAAGTAGAATCTACTATAGAGTTTTCCGAAATGGATTTATCGGGACGGGCTTTGAATCTTGCCATCGCTGCCTACATGGGCGATGTAAATCTCATTAATACCGAACTTAAATTGTATAGAAAAGTTACAAAAGAAGACATACAAACACAAGCTAAAAAACTTTTCAGAAAAACAAATTGTTCAACATTACATTACTTGTCCGGAAGGAAAGGAAACTGATTTATGCAAACAATTATAGACCGCTCATTGCAGCCTTCAACAACGGATATAGATAAAATCGATATTCCGAAGGCAAAAAAATTTATACTTGATAATGGTATTCCTGTTTATACACTTACGGCAGGATTGCAGGATTTAGTTAAAGTCGAATTCTTGTTTTTAAACAAAAACTTTGACGTAAACGATCCACTATTAAATTCTGCTACTAACCGCATGTTATCTGATGGCACAACAAAATATACAGCACAACAACTGGCCGATCATATAGATTATTACGGCTCTTTTTTTGAAACAGATGAGAATTCTGATTTCTCTTCTATTATGCTTTACTCATTAAATAAACATCTGGAGGCAACGCTTCCTTTTGTCAGCGATATTTTACACGATCCGATTTTTCCTTTTCCTGAATTGGAAACATTTATCCGGAATAATAAACAAAGATTAAATGTCGAAAATGAAAAAGTAAGTTCATTGGCTCGTCGAAAATTCAATGAAATAATATTCGGAGAAAAGCATCCGTATGGATATTTAGCGCAGACTTCTGATTTTGATAAACTAAACAGAGAACACCTGAAAGAACATTTCAAAAATAAATATTCTCCTGCTAATTGTGTTATTATCGTTTCCGGTTTGGTCAAAGATGATGCAGTAAAACTTTTAAATAAATTTTTTGGTCAAACGAAGACTTCCAATGGAATATTAAACGGTAGTCAACAAGTTTTTACTCCTTCTCTTGTTAAGAAACATCTTATTGAAAAAGATGGCGCTGTTCAATCTGCTTTGCGCATTGGCAAGCCATTTTTTAATCGCACCCATCCTGACTATCCGGGAATGGCAGTATTAAACACATTATTGGGAGGATATTTTGGTTCCCGGTTAATGTCGAATATCCGTGAAGATAAAGGTTATACATACGGCATTGGCTCAGCAGTAGCTTCCATGAAGCAGGAAGGTTATTTTTTTATTTCAACGGAAGTAGGAGCCGATGTTACTAATTCTGCCATAGAGGAAATTTATAAAGAGATAGAGATTTTAAAAGAGGAACATGTTGATAATGAAGAATTGGAAATGGCACGTAATTATATGCTTGGTACTTTTCTAAAAGGTATGGATGGCGCTTTTCAGCTCGCTGAGCGGTTTAAATCCATTTATTTATATGATCTCGATTATTCCTATTACGACCGTTATCTTCAAAAAATCAAGACTATTCAAGCTGATGAACTTCGGGATCTTGCTCGTAAATATTTTGACTTATCCGGCTTCTATGAGATTGTCGTTGGCCGTAAATAATTGCCAGACATGATCGTTTAATGTAATTTTACTGCGACTTGTCGACTTCAATCAATAAATTAAACCTGTGGACGATTATTATCGTCCTTATACTGCCAGCAAAGTTATTTGCTTTCTCCATGCATTGTGCCTCTGTGGGTTCTGCAGGAGAAGTAACTATTTGTTGGGATAAAAATGGTACGAGTGGATTAATTTTTCAGAATTGGTATGTCTACCATTCAACCAGTGCCGGTGGCCCTTTTGCATTAATTGACAATAAAGTAATTTACACGGATACCATTTCAACTGATTTTTTTGCTAATGCTTTTGTAAATCCTGCTTTTTACTTTATAATTTTTAAGTCGAACAATGGTTCTCCTGATATTGTCTCTGATACAATTCGTGCAATCGGTTTAAATGTAAATAATCCCGGAAGTGGTTTTGCAAATCTTAGCTGGAATCCGACACACAGTCCTTTAATAGCGACAAATTATCCTTACTATTTGATTTACCGAGAATATCCTCCGGGAAATTTTCTTCTTATTGATTCAATCGATGCCAGAACTGCTCCTGTTCCAATGTCATACAGTGACCTGATTACTATTTGTGACGATACGATTAAATATAGAATAGAAGTTAGAGATTCTTCCGGATGTATTTCAGTATCATCTCTCAAAGGCGATCGTTTTTCTGATCTACAGGCGCCGGCAATACCTCAACTTGATTCTGTTAGTGTCGATATTTCCGGCAATGCAACAATTACCTGGCAGGTTAGCACATCATCGGATACACGATCCTATATTATTCTACAAAATCCGGGACCCATAGCAGTTGATACTGTTACCGGAATTAATACAGCAACCTATAATTCGAACATCAATGCAACAACATCTTCAAAAACGTTTATAGTTATTTCTGTTGATAGCTGTAATAACCGCAGTGCACCCTCAACACCACATTCGACAATATTTCTTCAGATTAATTTCAATTTGTGTACGCAAGATGTATCTCTTAGCTGGACACCCTACAATTTCTGGGGAACACCGCCGACATATAATATACTTGTAAGTATGAACGGCGGACCGGAAACAATTGTTGGTTCAACTAATCAAACAAGCTTTATAGATACTAATTTAATTAGCGGTGCAAATTTTTGTTTTAGAGTTGAAGCAGCAGAAGTTTCAGGAGTCCGTTCATCTACTTCTAATCGTGTATGTTTAACTCCGGATTTTCCACCGCCACCGACTTTTTCTTATTTGAAAAAAGTGACAGTCGTTGGAAAGGATCAAGTTTCTATTGTAGCGTTTGTAGATTCCATTCCTACTGTATCCGGATATCAATTATTTCGGTCGCTTTCTTTATCAGGACCCTTCACATTAGCAGGTTCTGTCAATGTAACTGGTGTTTCGACGATTTCTTTTATAGATAATATTTCAACCGATGCTGGACCATACTATTATAAAATTTTAACAATTGATTCATGCGGCTTGGCTGTTTTGTCATCACAGGTAAGTCATACCATTTTACTTTCAGGAAATTCAAATACTGATTTTACCAATTCTCTGAATTGGACAGATTATTCGGATTGGCCAATGGGTGTCAGCCATTACAATATTTATCTTTCTACAAATGGTTTGCAAAATTCTTTACCTATTGCAACGGTGGCATCTTCTTCTTTAGGATATCTTCATTCAGTTATCGATGATTATTTTTCTGATGGTAAATTTTGTTATATTGTAGAAGCCATTGAAAATGCGGGTAATCCGAATTTGTTTATGGATACAAGTAGATCGAATGAAGTATGTGTAACACAATCACCTATAATTTTTATTCCGAATGCTTTTCATCCGGGAGGGTTGTATAATGAAGTATTTTATTGTTCCAATGCATTTGTTTCTGCAGTCGATTACAGTTTTGATATTTATAACCGATGGGGAGAAAATATTTTTCATACCACCAACCCCCAAGAAGGCTGGACAGGTATTGTAAATGGCCAACAAGCACCTGAGGCAATCTATATTTACAGACTAAAAACCAAAAACGCAGATGGAAGTGAACTGGAAAAAGTTGGTTCAGTTACATTGATACGATAGTTTTAAGTTAGATCTTTTTTAAACTTATCTGTAATATCAATTTTTGCTGCGATACTTTGCGAAACTTCGCGCTCGTTGCGTTAAAACTTCTACCTTGAAATTAAAACTCCAATTTTAATAACCTTTAATAATTGGTTGTGGTGTTAAATGTTTCTACCAATATAAATGTGAAATTTAAATTAAACGCAAAGAGCGCTAAGTTTCGCAATGTTTCGCAACGGAAAAATTTATATAGATCAGAACTTGTATATTTTCAAAGAAGAGTTAATATTTCAGAATTGGAAATTACCTAATTTTGATTTCAAAACAACAAACAAACCAATAATCAATGAACTTCGAATTACAACCGACCTTGGAAAATGATTTAATAAAAATAAAACCACTTCATGCAACAGACTTTGAAGCTCTCTATAGAATAGCTTCAGACCCATTAATTTGGGAGCAGCATCCGAATAAAGATCGTTATCAAAAAGAAAAATTTGAAACATTCTTCAGAGGTGCCATAGAATCAAAAGGAGCTTTTCTTGTATTTGATAACAAAACAGGAATCCCTATCGGAAGTTCCCGGTTTTATGAATTTGATAAAGAGAAAAAAACGATTTCAATTGGTTATACTTTTATATCAAGAGACCATTGGGGGAAAGATTATAACAGAGCATTGAAATTATTAATGATCGATCACGCATTTAAATTTGTAGACAAAATTATTTTTCATATTGGCGCAAGCAATATTCGTTCACAAAAGGCTATTGTAAAACTGGGCGCAAAAAAAACCGGGGAAGTAGAAATGGAATATTACGGGGAACCGAAACGACTTAATTTTATTTATACGATTGACAAAGACGAATGGATAGAAAATCTAAAATCAAAGAATGACACTCAATTTTAATAAAATCAATTCGTTTATTTTCTATATCATTTCAATAGCCAAACACTATTAATAACAAATAACTAATAAATTTTCCCTACTTTCGCATGCAACTTTTTTCAATCCCTACTGCTAATGAAAGTTGCCAAAAGCCGTTTCCTCGGCGAAGCTCTAACTTACGATGATGTTTTACTAGTTCCGGCTTATTCGGAAGTTTTACCGAATGAAGTAAACGTGACTTCTAAACTTACCTCTGAAATTTCACTTAACATTCCAATATTATCCTCAGCTATGGATACAGTAACAGAATTTGAAATGGCTGTTGCCATGGCTCAGGAAGGAGGAATAGGAATGTTGCATAAGAATATGTCTATTGCTCAGCAAGCAACCGAAGTACGTAAGGTAAAACGCAGTGAGAGTGGAATGATTCATGACCCAATAACGCTAAATAAAGATGCTCACGTAAAAGAAGCCATCAGTTTAATGAAGGAATTTGGAATAGGTGGAATTCCTATTGTAGATAAAAATCATATATTATTAGGCATTCTTACCAATCGTGATCTTCGTTTTGAGAAAAATCCAGATCGTCCGATTGCGGAAATTATGACCCGGGAAAATCTTATCACGACAACAGGAGTGAAAGATCTGAAAGAAGCCGAAAATATTTTACAGAATTACAAAATAGAGAAACTACCGGTTATTGACAAGAAGGGTAAGCTTATAGGATTGATTACCTATAAAGATATTTTAAAAGTCAGATCGAGGCCAAATGCTTGTAAAGATAGTTGGGGACGATTGCGTGTAGGTGCTGCTATCGGCATCACGAAAGATTCTCTCGATCGTGCCCGCGCTTTGGTTGAAGCAGGTGTAGATGTTATCACCATTGATACGGCACACGGACATTCAAAAAATGTTATTGGCGTTTTAAAATCAATAAAAAAAGAATTTCCCAAGTTGCAGGTTATTGTCGGCAATATTGCAACTGCCGATGCGGCTCTTTTTCTTGCCAATGCCGGTGCTGATGCCGTTAAGGTTGGTATAGGTCCCGGTTCAATTTGTACGACACGGGTAATTGCCGGAATAGGAGTGCCTCAGTTTACCGCCATTTTCCAGGTTGCAGAAATACTTAAAAAAACCAAGGTTACTGTAATTGCTGATGGCGGTATTCGCTTTAGCGGTGATATTGCCAAAGCCTTAGCCGCCGGCGCTCATTCTGTTATGTTGGGTTCTCTGTTGGCCGGAACTGCAGAATCTCCGGGTGAAACAATTATTTATGAAGGAAGAAAGTTTAAACTATACAGAGGAATGGGTTCTATTGAAGCAATGAGAGAAGGTTCAAAAGACCGTTATTTTCAATCCCAAACGGATGATGTTAAGAAACTAGTACCTGAAGGCATTGTTGGAAGAGTACCTTTCAAAGGTTTTGTCGGAGAAGAGCTTTATCAGCTCGTAGGCGGATTAAGAGCCAGTATGGGATATTGCGGAGCAAACACTATTGATCAATTACAAAAGACAAGCTTCATCCGAATTACTCCTGCAGGAGGAAGGGAAAGTCATCCTCACGATGTTACGATTGTCAAAGAAGCTCCAAACTATCACAGGTAAGAGTATGATTTTAAGAGCTTAATAAAAATTAACAGAGAATTAAAAATATTTTATTTTTTTTAATTTTAACAATTGCTTTGGATTGAAGTGTAATGAAGTACTTATTAGACAAATTCATTTGTTCCTCACAGCCTATAACTTCTTTTTTTTCATTTTTACAACATTTTGATACAAGCATTGGTTTATTAAATTTGCGCTCCCATTAAACTACTCCATAAATTATGAATAAATATTTCCTTCTTTCCGCACTTCTGATTTCAAGTTTAATCAGTTTCGCTCAGGAAAAAAAAGATCCTATTATTTTAACTATTGCCGGGGAAAATGTCCCAAAAAGTGAATTCGAACGTGTTTTTAAAAAGAACAATAACAAAGACAGCACCTATGATAAAAAAGCTGTTGATGATTATCTGCAGTTATATATCAATTACAAACTTAAAGTAAAAGAAGCTTTGGAGCTGGGTATGGATACCGCCAAAGCTTTCATAGAAGAACTCGGAGGCTATCGTAAACAACTTTCACAACCTTATCTGGTCGATAAACAAGTTGGTGAAAATCTTTTACGCGAAGCTTATGACAGGATGAAAAAAGATGTTAGAGTCATTCATATTTTAATAAAATGCGACCAAAATGCATTACCAAAAGATACAACGGACGCTTTTAATAAAGCGATGAAGGTTCGTTCTGAAATTATTAAAGGCGCAGATTTTGAAACTTTAGCAAAAAAATATTCTGATGATCCTTCGGTAAAAGACAATGGGGGTGATTTAGGATTTTTTACCGCCCTTCAAATGGTCTATCCTTTTGAAAGTTCAGCCTATTCTCTTAATAAGGATGAAATTTCAATGCCTGTTCGTACCCGTTTCGGATATCATATTATTAAAGCATTAGATTCACGTGCTGCTCAAGGAGAAGTGAAAGTAGCTCATATAATGATCAAAGCAGTTGCAGGTACAAATGCTGATGATTCTTTAAGAGCCGTTCAAAAGATCAATGAAATTTATAAAAAGTTAAAAGCGGGTGATGTTTTTGAAGATCTTGCAAAACAATTTTCTGAAGATCAAAGTTCGGCAAAAAGCGGAGGTGTGCTTCCATCTTTTGGCACGGGTAGAATGGTTCCTGAATTCGAGAAAGCAGCTTTTGCCCTTAAAAATAACGGTGATTTTTCTGAACCTGTAAAAACTTCTTACGGTTGGTACATTATTAAACTCCTGGAGAAAAAAGGAATTGGTTCGTATGAAGAAGTACAAGCGGAACTTAAACAAAAAATTCAAAAAGATTCTCGTTCTGAGTTAAGTAAAGCTTCGATGATTGCAAGAATAAAAGCAAAATATTCATTTAAAGAAAATCAAAAAGCAAAAGATGCATTTATTAAAACGCTGGATTCTACATTTGTTCAGGGAAAATGGACGGGTAAAAATACGGCCGGTACGAAAAATACTTTGTTCTGGCTCGGGACAGGAACACATTCACAGGAAGATTTCACGAAATATATTATCGACCATCAGGTGAAACATGAATCTTCCGCCACCCCGCAGGTAATAGCCAACAATATGTATAACGATTGGGTAAAAGAAATTGCACTTGCTTACGAAGAAACTAAACTTGATTCTTTGTATCCTGATTTCAGAAATTTAATGCAAGAATACCGCGATGGAATTTTGCTTTTTGAATTAACAGATAAAAAAGTCTGGTCTAAAGCAGTAAAAGATACCATTGGTCTTCATGAATTTTACGAAAAAAATAAATTAAATTATATGTGGGGTGAAAGAGTAGAAGCAACTATTTACACATGTTCAAATGCTTCCATTGCTAAAGAAGTTCGCAAACTCATGAAAAAAATTGTCGATGACGATACACTCATGGAAAGAATTAATAAAAGCTCTCTATTAAACCTCCAGATAAAATCGGGAAAATTTGTTAAGGGCGAAAATGATATTATAGATATGATTAAATGGGTACCCGGAATATCATCAGATATTAATCATGATAAGCAGGTCGTATTTGTTAACGTAAAAAAAATTATTCCGAATTCTCCAAAAAACCTTGATGAAGCAAAAGGACTGATAACTGCTGATTATCAGAATCAACTGGAAAAAGAATGGATCAGTTCTCTAAGGTCAAAATATAAATTTACCATTTATCAGGACGTAGTAAATAGTATAGTATCAAAATAAACATCCGGGAAAATTTTACAAGTGGCGTTCTCTTAATAAGTGAACGCCATATTGTTTTAATTGATTTGTTAAAGGGAAAATTTTATTGCCTGAAATTATGAAAAAATAATATTTTGCCTTTTAATTTTCATAATTTATTCTTGTCTATAATAAAATAAGATAAATATCGTTTTTAAGATGGCTTCATTTATTAAGCATTCGATATTAAAACACATTTTTATAATACCTGTATTTGCGTTTTGTTTTTCATGTAAATATTTAAAACAAAACGAAAATGAGAATAAAGATATTATTGCTAAAGCATATGATTACATTTTATATCAGGATGATCTGGCCGGTGTTGTACCTCTAGGCGCATCCCTTGATGATAGTACAGAAATCGTAAAAAATTATATTGAGAACTGGATAAGACTAAAAGCTGTATTGCATAAAGCCGAAAAAAACCTTGATGATGAGAAAAAAAATGTATCAAATCAGCTTGAAGAATATCGTAATTCTCTAATTACTTATGCTTACGAAACGGAGTTAATCCGTCAAAAATTAGATACCGTTATTAACGATGAAGAAATTTTATCATTTTATAAAAATCATCTTCAGAATTTTGAACTGAAAGACAACATCATTAAAGTTATTTATCTTAAGCTTAGTAAAAAATCTCCCAAACTTGACAAAATAAAAGCGTGGTATAAGAGTACCGACAAAAAAGACAGAGAAGCTCTCGAAGAATACTGCCACCAATACGCCATAAATTATTTCCTTGATGATAATACCTGGCTTCTTTTTGATGATTTATTAAAAGAAATACCAATTAAAACTTATGATAAAGAACAATTTCTTCAGAACAACAGAAATATAGAAATTGAAGATTCAAGTCTAATTTACCTCGTAAGTATCCATGGTTTTATGATTAAAAACAGCACATCTCCAATAAGCTTTGAAAGAAAAAATATTATCTCTATGATTATGAATGAACGTAAATTAAAGCTAATAGACGAAATGGAACATCAGGCATATCAGGATGCAAAGCAAAGCAGTGATGTTAAGATATATTGATAAACTTCTTCTTAATTAATGAAGCAATTAACATTGAGTGATTAACTGATTTAATCTGTTAACTTTACAGCCACATGAATGAAAAAATTAATAAAAACTTGAACAAGCTGATTATTTACCCTTTAATGGTATGCTTAATTTTATTGTTTTCTATAAAAGGAAACTCCCAGGAAGTAGTTGATCAGGTAATGGCAATTGTAGGTAGTAAGATTATATTAAAATCAGATATTGAAAAACAATACATCCAATACTTGGCCCAATCAGGCAGCGGGGGAGATGAAGCCAAGTGTTCAATCTTTGACCAAATACTCTTACAACGACTTTTACTAAACCAGGCAGACATAGACAGTATTACCGTTACCGAAAATCAAATCGAAGGAGAACTGGACCGGAGGATGCGTTTTTATATTCATCAGATTGGCTCAGAAGAAAAACTTGAAGAATATTTTCACACTACCATACGCGAATTAAAAGCTGACTTCAGGGATGTAATCAAAGACCAACTGATCGTTCAATCTATGCAATCTAAAATCACCAAAGATATTGCTGCAAGTCCTAACGATGTTCGTGAGTATTTTGAAAGTATACCTTCTGATAGTGTTCCTTATATCGATGCAGAATTAGAAGTTGCCCAAATTGTTCGTAAGCCACCAATAAGCCTTAAAGAAAAGGAAAAAATTAAAGCTCAACTCGAAGAATACAGAAATAAAATTATTGCCGGTGAAGCCGACCTTGCTGTTTATGCTGCTCTTTATTCTCAGGATCCTGTTTCAGCAAAAAAAGGTGGAGAACTTGGATTTTTTGAAAGAGGATCTATGGTTCCGGAATTTGAGTCTGCCGCCTTTAAACTTAAAACTGGCGAAATATCTCCTATCATTGAAACAAAATTTGGTTTTCATATTCTTCAACTTATCGAAAGACGCGGTGATCAAATAAATATCAGGCATATTCTGCTGCAGCCTAAAACTACGGATGAAGGTATTAATAAGTGTATTACTGTTCTCGATAGCTTGCAAAAACAAATTAATTCAGGTTCTATAACATTCGAAGAAGCAGCAGAAAAGTTTTCAGATGATGAGGAAACAAAAAATAATGGTGGCCTTATGATAAATCCTGAAACCAATACATCACATTTAGCACCTGATAAAATAGATCGCGTCCTATTTTTCCAGGTTGATAGCATGCAGCTTAACAAAGCATCAGAACCATTAATGATGACAACATCAGATGGAAAAATAGCTTATAGAATCGTAATTGTAAAATCTAGAACAAAACCTCACAAAGCTAATCTAAAAGATGATTACCAGAAAATACAGGAAGTAGCACTCAGCGAAAAACAAAATAAAGCATTAAGTGAATGGATAAAAAAGAAGCAACGCTCTACGTACATTCATCTCAATAACGATTTTGAAAATTGTGAAATACTAAAACACTGGAATAAATCTGGAAATTAAATTATTAATAAACATTAATCTCTATCAACTAATTAAAAATTACAATTAATAAATTATTAATAACAAATTTCTAATAACAAATATCTAATATCTAATATCTAATATCTAATAACCAAATAAAAAATATGCCTGCAAACTATCCGTCCGACGTTGAAGCCGTTCAGGACCTTGTAAATAAATATAAACGATTACGTACTGAAATTGGAAAGGTAATCATCGGCCAGGATGAAGTTGTTC
>JANLOW010000237.1:0-1510 GCA_031366785.1 Bacteroidota bacterium
GAAAGTACTTTGTTTGATTTTTCAAATAATAAAACCGAATGATTTGGATTCTTTGCTGCACAATTTATTGCTGCAAAAAAACCGGCAGCTCCTCCACCTATGATAGCTATTTTCATATACTCCGACGAAAATACGATTATATCCTCTAAATAATAGTTTTGATGATTTTAGTGGAAATAATTATAACGGAACGGCAACCAATTTAACTTCCGCTTCAGACCGATTTACAAATTTGAATCATGCATTTAATTTCTCAGGATCAAATAGCAAAATTCTTATTAATGACTCTGCCTTTCGTCTTAATAGTTTTACTTATTCTGTTTGGTGTAAACTCAAAAATATACCGTCTCGAGGCTCTTATTATTCGGTGATAGCTATCGGTGGAATCATTGCTGACCAATCTTTGCTGGTAGGTAATAATGCCGGACCATGGCACATAGGATTTGGGATTGGCTCCTATGATAGCGTTCCCAATGCTCATTCATGTTACCAGGGTACTCTTCCAAATATTAATCAATGGTACCATATTGTATTTACAAGAGATAACGACAGTTTGAAAATGTTTATAAATGATGATTTGATATGTTTTCAAACAACAGGAGATAATGCAGGCTATATTGGTTCTCCCCAGGCGTTCTCTATTGGTTCCAGGACTAGCAATCTGACACAAAATTTTATCGGCGACATTGATGAAATTAAAGTATTTAACAGAGTATTGACCTATCCGGAAATTATTTCACTTGATGGCATATGTAATTTAAAAACAGATGTGCCAAAACTTGAACCGAAAGAAAATTTTATTTCCGTTTTTCCCAATCCGGCAAACTCAGAGGTAACAATAAACTTTGAAAAAATAGCACGCTACAATGTGCAGCTATGTAATACTCTTGGGGAGATTTTGGAAGAAACACAAATAAATTCTGCGACACTTTCCTATAACATCAGCGGTTATGCTAAAGGAATATATTTTATAACGGTAACAGATGATAACAGAAACAAGGTGAATAGAAAAGTGATAAAGATGTAATAAGAGAAATTAAGATTACGCACAGAAGCATTAATATGAGTGAGTCAAATAATCGATTTGCAATTTAACCGAGAATAAATTAAATACTATCCAATTCATTCAACCTTAATCACAGAATATATTTTTTTCTCATTGTCGTCAATTACCTGAAGATAATAAATACCCGGTAGAAGATTTTCACCAACCGATATTTCGTTGAGGACATTTTCTTTATGTGCAAGAAGATTTCCAAGAACATTATAAATATTATAGGATATCGGATTTTCAGAACTCAGTGAAAAATTGTTTTTAAATGGATTCGGGAAAATTTTTATTTGATTTAATGGAAGAATGCTTTCAGCGATGCCGGAATTTTCCCGAAGGATTGAAGTTGTATTATGATTTAAATTGTCATCCGAATTATTAATTGTTGTTTGTAACGATCTTGAAGAAAAGCCGGGAGATAAAATTTTATTTACAAAAAAATCTGCCCATGGCTGGTTT
>JANLOW010000317.1:0-3247 GCA_031366785.1 Bacteroidota bacterium
TGAAACATCAGATGTACAAGGAGTGATGGATGGTGATCTGAATGAGTTTATGAAAGCATTTTTGATGGAATATGCGAAGAGTCGGTAAGGATTAAGGATTGAAGATTGATCCCGATAGCTATCGCATATGCGTCAGGCTAACAACAGTTGATTCTGACAAAATCAAACTGAGTTGAATTCATTGAGTCCTGACCAAACGTTCTCAAATGATTAATCACATATTTCAATTCATTAAACTCAAAAGTTCCGCCAGCTGGCGGATGACATTGTTTTTGTGTTGTGAGTGCCGTACTCTTGCCGCCAATGAAAATTTGTTACTTCTAGCAATTTCCGTTCGGCGGCAAGAGGACGGCACATGAAAAAACCACATGGAAGTCATCCGCCAGCTGGCGGAACTTTTGAGTTTAATGAATTTGATTTATAATTAATTCTAAAGTGAAATTAGTTAATTATTATAATTTTGTGGAAAATCAGCAAACCTTTAGGTTGTAGCCTCAAAAGTAAAAAATTATTAGACTGCCGGTTTTGCGATAGCTACCGGGATCACTTTTCAATTCATGATTGAAAGAATAGGAATGCTAAAAATATACTTTAAACCCAATTGCAGCACATGTCGCACGGCTCTTTCTTTATTGAAGGAAAACACTGACGAAGAATACGAGCTTATTGAGTATCTGGTAAAAGTTCCTACTGAAAAAGAAATCAGAGAAATTTTAAAAATGCTTGGAATGAAAGCGGAGGATCTCGTACGTAAAAAAGAAAAGTTATTTAAAGAAAAGTATGAAGGCAAGAAAATCTCAAATTCTGAATGGATAAAGATTCTTCATAAAAATCCAATTCTTATCGAGCGACCAATATTTGTGAAGGATGGGAAAGCGATTATTGGGAGGCCGGTGGAGAGGGTGTTGGAGATTATTTAAGTTCAAAAATTCATTGTTGTTTTTATTTTAATTATGTATTTTTCAATAAGATAATTAAAGTTTCGCGCAGAGTTCGCAAAGACTCTAGAGGTTTTCTATGCGTCCTTTGAGAACTCTGTGCGAAATAATTAGTTTCATTTTAAAGATCGTGAAAAAAGGATTCTTTATTATTCTTTTTATTTTATTTTTCTTAACAGGGCACTTAAATGCTCAGATAATTAGCACGCATAATGTTGCTGATGAAAAAATGTTAGTGTCGGATTCGATATTGATGGATCAGGATAGTATTACTGGAGATGTGGTAACCCATACGCCTCTGACAATTTATTTTTATAATACTTTAGTCTTTCTGAATAAATATGATACAATTTCTCATTATACATCCATCCGAAGAAATTATACAGAACAATTTTTGGAAATTTATGATTCTAAAAAAATTCTCCCTGCGAGTAGAATCTATGGATTTGTCAGAGGTAATTCATTATTTCGCTCTGCTTCATTGGGAAATCGGAATTATGTTTTTGCAAAAAGAATTAATAGTGGTAAGCTTAATTTGTTTTCAGCAGACCGTTTGAACTCTGTCTCAGAATTGGAAGTAGTAGGCGCTGAACAAAGTGGTATTTATCACAATCGTATTTTAGTTCAGGATGAAAATAGAAATAAGGTAAGTAAGAATTCGATCGACTATTTTTTCATAATCACAAATAAATCTGATACTCTGATTCCATTTAGCGCTTCACGCGATGTTGCTGAAAGATTAAACGATAATAAAGAAGCTTCAAAATATGTCTTAGAGCATATTCCAAAGCCAGGTTATAAAACAACGAGGATCTTATGCAGGTTTTTGTTTATTTCATCGGTGCTCGCGAATATATTTATTACTGGGCACGACGATGAGGGATCTCAAAAAATAATTCGGGCAACTTTAATACCGGCAGGGATAGCCTTTCTTGGAACTTCTGTGTTTATGCAAGATCCAACCTGGGATTTTGAGGATATCAATAAAACCACAGAATTATATAATGCTTCAAAATGACTTATTTACTTAAAATAGATATTAATAGAAATATAAATTACTTTTGCTTTTCAATATATTTCTTTGCTCACTTTGCTTAAACTTAGCGCACTCTGCGCGAAAATAAACATCCTATCATGGAATACAGAATGGAAAAAGATACAATGGGAACAGTAGAAGTCCCGGCAAATGTATACTGGGGAGCACAAACGCAACGCTCCATCGAAAATTTTAAGATTGCTCAGGACATTAACCGCATGCCCAAAGAAATTATCCGCGCTTTTGCTATTTTAAAAAAGGCAGCAGCATTGACAAATCTCGATGCCGGCGTTATTTCGAAAGACAAAGTCGAAATCATTTCTAAAGTCTGTGACGAAATTCTTGCCGGAAAACTGAATGATGAATTCCCCCTGGTTGTTTGGCAAACAGGGTCGGGTACGCAATCAAATATGAATGTGAATGAAGTTATTGCTTATCGTGCTCATGTCATCAGCGGAGGAAAATTAACAGATGAAAAAAAAATTATTCATCCCAATGACGATGTAAACAAATCACAATCTTCCAACGATACTTTCCCTACGGCCATGCACATTGCCGCTTATCAATCTTTGCATGAAGTAACACTACCGGGATTGAAAATGTTGCGTGATACGTTGAAGCAAAAATCGAAAGACTTTATGCATATCGTAAAAATAGGTCGTACACATCTGATGGATGCAACTCCTTTGACACTTGGACAGGAGATCAGCGGTTATGTTTCACAACTCGATCATGGCATTCGGGCGATCGAACATACTCTTCTTCACCTTTCTGAATTAGCTTTGGGCGGTACCGCTGTTGGTACCGGAATAAATACACCTCCCGGTTATGATGTTAATGTTGCTAAGCATATTGCAAAACTGACAGGACTTCCTTTTATCACAGCGGAAAATAAATTTGAAGCTCTTGCAGCGCACGATGCAATTGTCGAAGCACATGGTGCGTTGAAAACGGTTGCCTGTTCGTTGATGAAAATTGCCAACGATATCCGTTTGCTTTCATCCGGCCCGCGTTGTGGCATTGGAGAAATATTTATTCCTGATAATGAACCGGGTTCATCAATCATGCCCGGCAAAGTAAATCCAACCCAATGCGAAGCAATGACAATGGTTGCCGCACAAGTTTTAGGAAATGATGTTGCAATAAATATTGGCGGCGCAACCGGCCATTTCGAACTCAACGTATTTAAACCGGTAATGATTTATAATTTCCTTCACTCCGCTCGTCTAATTGGCGATGTTTGTGTTTCCTTCAATGATAAATGCGCCAAAGG
>JANLOW010000329.1:0-1957 GCA_031366785.1 Bacteroidota bacterium
CAAAAAGTTAGTGCTCAACGCGCTTATTTTAACTTCCTTTTATTAGGTGGCATTTCAAAGTCCCTTGCTGTTTCATCAACTGTTCCAGCAACCGCCAGTGCAAGAGATATAGTAGATATTTCTGCTACTGTAACTGGTGGAAGTGGCTCTTATTCTTATAAGTGGACAAGTGTACTTAGTGCTGTATTTTCTTCTTCAACTCAGGCAGTAACAAAATATCATGTTCCTAATGTGAGTGTTGCTACGACAGATATAATTACAATTACAGCAACAGATAATTGCAATAGACAGAATTTCACTAAAAAAACTATTTCAGTCGTTCCTTCTTCCTTGCCAATAAAACTAAAATCTTTTAAAGTCAACAATTCAAATAAAGGTGTAATTGTAGAATGGTCTACAGCATCTGAAATAAACAATGATTTTTTTAGCATTCAACGTTCGCTTGATGGATTTAATTTTATTGAATTGGGTAGAGTACGTGGCGCAGGAAACAGTACTATTTTATTAGATTATTCATTTACCGACGAGCACCCTTACCACGGAACTTCTTACTATCGTTTAAAACAAACTGATTATGATGGTAAGTCGGAAACTTTTAACATTGTATCTGTTAATTTAAAAGAAAAACTAAGTGATATAAATGAAGTTCATATTTATCCAAATCCATTCAGCGATTCTTTCACAGCAGAATTTCAATCAATTGATAAAAAAGAAATACAGATTCAGTTATTAAGTTTGAGTGGTGTAATTATTTACAATGAATCTATAATGATAGACGAAGGCAAAAATTCTTTTCACTTTAGCACTCCCGATAATATGAAAACAGGCATTTATATTTTCAGGGTTTTAAATGGTTCGTCTGTTTTAGCTAATGAAAAAGTTTATTGTAGGAGGAATTAATAAGAGTATCAAGTATCAAGTATTTTAGATAAAAAAAAATTAGGTTTATATTGATCTTTTAAATGATTTTTTCTTTTTTAATTAAAATATCAGAAAAAAAACTATTTTAGCCGACTTAATCTGAAAAAATAACTATAAAACTTATAAAAATGTCGTTTACATCAGAATTTAAAGAATTCGTTTCGAAAGGAAACGTAGTCGATTTAGCAGTCGGTGTTGTTATCGGAGCTGCATTTGGAAAAATTGTTACTTCTTTGGTTGAAGATATATTAATGCCGCCAATCGGATTAATAATCGGCGGGGTAAATTTCGCAGATCTTAAAATGGTAATTAAGAGCGCAACTGTTGATGCTGCCGGTGTAGCAGTACCAGCTGTAAGCATTAATTACGGAAACTTTATTCAAGTAGCAATTAGCTTCATTATCGTTGCGCTTGCTATTTTTTTATTCGTAGTTAAGCCAATGAATTCAATGAAAAAGAAACAAGCCGCTGCTCCTGCTGCTCCACCTGCACTAACAAAGCAAGAAGTTCTACTTTCTGAAATCAGAGATTTGCTCAGAAAATAATTTCAGCTCTTAAATAATACTATTTTATTATTAATAAATATCAAAAAGGTCTGTCTTTCGACAGACCTTTTGTTATATAATTCAAGGTTTTCATGAAAAAAATTGAATAACAACAATGAATATTAAATATTATTAAATTCGACTTCTAATTTTATACTTTTCCTGACTTGTCCGATTTAGTGCGGTCTGTCAAATGAATTTATGGTGCGTTGAAGATTTTCAGGAATAGGTGTTCTCATTCTAAATTCCCGTTTGGTTATTTTATTAAACAATCTTGCATCGGTTACTTTTTTACAATCTGTTAAGAATGCCCGGATAGATGTCCCACCTTTTAATTCAATGTGCTTCGACATAGCTAAAGCCATAAAGCAAATAAGTAAATGCAGTTTTATCGGTTCTTCTTTGAAATGAAAAATAGGACGTGTTTTTAAATCGTTTTTTGATACGCGGAATGCTTGTTCAATTTTATATAAATCATGATACCTTTCAAT
>JANLOW010000118.1:0-2922 GCA_031366785.1 Bacteroidota bacterium
CATAACTGCCGGTTCTGTTCCTATATATCCTGTATGTGATGTCTTCATTACACGTTCCATGAATGCATCACGAAAATGCACGACGTTCCAATCCGTTCCAGCATTTCTTAAAACAATATTGTTGACTTTGTTGATTGATGGCTTGTCAGGAATAAAAGTATAGTTAAGATCTCCTGTTCCAAATCGATCACTCATAACAATCTCTATACTCTTTTGAGGTTTCGCTCTTGAATAATTACCATAAATTCCAATCTCTGCATCAAAATTAAAAACCTTGTTTTTATTTTTATCAAAATATTCTATCGTGGCCGGTTTTTTCCAGCTTTGCCAGAAGTTTGCATCAATATAAGGATAGTTTGGTTCAGCATTTGGTCCCAGTACATAAATGCCGGTGTTATTATCCCATAAATTTGGTGGATCCGTTGTAATACTGAAAACGGGAAGCTTAATTGTTTCATTAATTACATACGTATTTGTAATTACCGGGCTTGGCAAATATCCGGAAGAAAAAACTCTGGCACGAATTGTTTTCGATGATGATAAACGGATTGGAGAAGAATAAGATGTTGATGAAGTAGTTGGTGTACTTCCATCTGTAGTATACCTTATAACTCCCCCGGGTGTATTATTGATGAGCGTAAGGTTTTGTGAAGAAGAATAAAAACCGGCCGGTACCGAAAAGATAGGTTGAAGTGCATAGGCCGTATAACATGTCGATGAATTATTTGAACTTTCCGGTGTTGGCGTTTTAATAAGGCACCAGTTAGATCCGCCATTCGGTTTTCTTCCCATCGAATTATCGGATTGCATGATAGAATAACTCTGCTGATCTACAATGTTTCCGGATGGATTTGTCAGATAAAGTGTTCCGCCAATTCTTTTAAGTTTAAACTTTGCACTAAAGGATTCGTTAGTTGTACGGTTAAACCAGGATGGCGGACTTGAGAATGTCGTAATGCTGTTTCGTATTCCAAAAGTGAGAAATGGAATTGCACTTAAATCATTTGAATTTGAAAGTTGGTTGTGAACTTCTACAGCAAGAACATTTGTACCTTGTCGTAAAATAGTTTTAAGATATGCCGGATCTATAAAAAATGAATCCGGATCCATTCCCTGATACATAACGGCTTCGTGAGATGAAGTAGCTAAATCATTGTAATGGGGTCTGTCGCCGGGAACTCCCAGATTTGCACGGGCAATTTCGGCGCCGTTTAAATACGCAACAAAACCATCATCATAATCAATATTAAAAATTGCTTTTAAAATAATACTCGTGTCTGCAAGTTCAAAAGACTTTCGCATCATTACCGATTTGCTGCTGGTAGAAATTGTTTTCTGATCGTCTCCGTCTCCATATCCGATTCCTCCCGTACCCGTTAACCAACCTGAATCATCAAATGAAATATTTCTCCAATTAGTATCCGGCTGACTGATACCGGCAAAATAATGCCAGCTGGTACTCGACTTAACGGCAGTTTCCCAATGATTAACCGGTAAAGAATTATTTATATCGTTAGCAAAAATAATCACAAAGTCACCATCGTGAAGAGAATACGATGGAAATCGAAAGGCATACGGTTTTGATATATCGTCAGAAAGACCATAGCCCTGAAGGTTTACAGAAGAAGAGCCGGCATTATAAAGTTCTATCCAATCATCGTAATTTCCGCTACCATTCGTTTGGCCGCTGATATTACCGGGTACAAATTCATTAATAACGATTTGGCCACTACAAATTTGGGTGCCAATTGATATCAATAAAAAAGCAAAAGCTAAAATAGCCTTGTTCATTTTGTGGTGGTTATAAATGCTTTTATGGGCAGAAAACGTTTACTAAGTTAATTATCTAATGTTACGATAAAATAAAATTTTGACTAAACATTCTTAATTATTGGTAAAACCTCACTCCCTATTGGCTTTCCGGTGCAAAAGTATAACCTTTAAATGAAATTACTCTCCCTTTTAATACGAAACAACCTAAAAGTAACTAACAATACGATTGTGAATATCCTATAAAAAAGATTTGGTAGTTTTGAATAAAATATAAATCTCATGGATAAGTCTCGTCGCAGTTTTCTAAAAAAGGGTTCTCTTCTGACCCTTGCCGGTATTGGCACACAGGTGCTTTCAGGATCATTACTTAAAGCAATGGGTTCAAAAGAATCAGGTTTTCTAAACGAACCCTTTTTATTGCCATCGTTGCCCTATTCATACGATGCTCTTGAGCCATTTGTTGATACAATGACAATGGAAATTCATCACAGTAAGCATCACAAAGCCTATGTAGACAATTTGAATAAAGCAATGGCCGAAGGTAAAATTAATGCCACTCTGGATGAGTTAATAACGAATACATCCAAGTATTCTCCAATCATTCGAAACAATGCCGGTGGACATTGGAATCATTCTTTTTTCTGGAAGCTAATGAAACCTGAAGGCGGCGGTGGGCCGGATGGTGAAATTGCTTCTTCAATCAATGAGGCCTTTGGTTCCTTTGATGTTTTCAAAACCCGCTTAGAAGAAGCCGGACTAAAGCGTTTTGGTTCAGGCTGGGCATGGCTGATTGTTGATGGAAACAAAAAACTTTCGATAGGCTCTACCCCCAATCAAGACAATCCGTTAATGGACGTCTCTGAATTAAAAGGAACACCTGTACTGGGTATTGATGTTTGGGAACACGCCTACTATCTTAAATTTCAAAACCGCCGCGGTGAATATTTAAAATCCTGGTGGAATGTCGTGAATTGGACAGAGGTGAATAAAAATTTCGAAAAAGCAATGAAATGAATAACCCCGAAGCAGAGCTTCGAGGTATCGCGTTACTCGAATAAACTTAATTGACTTCTATGAAATTTTTTGTATTCTGTTTTTGCATTGTCTTGTTCATTGATATATCTTTGAATTATCTCTTCGTTGGCATAT
>JANLOW010000128.1:0-5475 GCA_031366785.1 Bacteroidota bacterium
AGCACCCGTTAGACCGGTGGAGAAAGACTCATCAAGGACCTTTTTAGAGATTTCGTCCATGGCAGCAATACCATCACCTATTGTTTTTCCCGGTGCTAAACCGGCAGATATTGTCGCTGATTTGTAACGGTTAAAATGGTATAATTGAGGAGGGCTGCTTTCTTCAGTCACATTTAACAAATTATCAAGTTGTATCATTTCATTTTTGTTATTTCTGACATACAATGATTTTAAATCCATCGGTTCATCTCTGGATGTTTGATTCATCTGAGCTATAACCTGATATTGTTTGCCATTCATGGTAAAATAAGAAATTCGTTTTCCGCTATAGGAAAGTTGAAGTGTTTGTGCTATGTCTTCAACAGACACTCCTAAGGCAGCGGCGCGATCACGGTTAATAGTCATATTTAATTCCGGTTTATTAAATTTAAGATTAACATCGACTCCTTGAAAAACCGGGTTCTTATTTGCTTCTTCAAAAAACAATGGTAAAACTTGTTTTAATTTTTCAAAATTTGGAGCCTGCAAAACATATTGTACCGGCAAACTTGTTCGGCCGGTAATACCAACACTAATTGTTTGTTCCTGTAAAACGAAGGCACGGCCTTCCGGAAAAAATTTTAAATTTTTCGTAATCATATCAGCAATTTTTTGCTGCGATCTTTTTCGGGAGCTTGGTTCGATTAAACCTAATCTTAGAAAACCTGTATTTACGGCTCCTGAGCCTGTAAATCCGGGTGCTGTAACACTTAAGGCAATTCTTTTTTCGGGAACAGAATCAATAACAAATCCAACAAGTTTTTGCATGTATTTATCCATGTAATCAAATGATGTTCCTTCAGGGGTGGTTACTTGTAAGCGAAGTAAACTTCTATCTTCAAGAGGCGCTAATTCGGATTGCAATAAAGAACCTACTCCGAAAATTAGAAGGAATGATGCTAAAAGAATTCCCCAAGCCCAGCCTCTATGATTTATAAAACTTGTTAGTGAGCGACGATATCCATCTGTCATTTTAATAAAAAATGGTTCAGTTCTTTCATAAAATTTTGAATGTTTATGATTTCTTCTGGCAAGTTTAACGTTTAATACAGGAGTAAGTGAAAGCGAAACGAAAGCTGAAATTAATATAGCCCCTGCCATGACAATACCGAATTCCCGAAAAAGACTTCCTACGAAACCCTGAAGAAAAATAATTGGAAGAAAAACAATAGCCAAAGTCATTGATGTTGAAACAACGGCAAAGAAAATTTCACTAGAACCTTTTTCTGCTGCCTCTAATGGAGGCATTCCCTTCTCAATTTTTTTATAAATATTTTCAGTTACAACAATTCCATCGTCAACAACCAATCCCGTTGCAAGTACAATTGCAAGCAGTGTCAGAATATTAATACTGAATCCTGCCAAATACATTATAAAAAAAGCGCCAATTAAAGAAACAGGTATATCAATAAGAGGGCGTATGGCTATAAGCCAATCTCTGAAAAAAAGATAAATAATTAAGACAACGAGTAAAAATGCAATCAACAATGTTTCCTCAACTTCACCAATGGAACGGCGGATAAAACTCGTATTATCAAGGGCGATTCCTAACTTGAAATCTTTTGGAAGATCTTTTTTCAGTTGATCAAAACGTTTGTAAAACTCATCTGCAATTTCAATATAGTTCGAACCCGGTTGAGGAACAATACCTAAACCAATCATAGGCACTCCTGATTGTTTAAGACTCGTTTCTTCATTTTCAGGTCCAAGTTTTGCTATACCAACATCGCTAAGCCGAACTGTAATTCCCTGATTGGAACTAATGATCAGATTATTGAATTCGTTGGCAGTTTTTAATCGTCCTCTCGTATTTACTGTAAGCTCCGTATTATTTCCAACAATTTTTCCTCCCGGTAATTCTACATTTTCCCGATTTAATGCATTCTGAATATCGAGCGGAGTAAGTGAATATGCTGAGAGCCTCGATGGATCCAGCCAAATTCGCATTGCAAATTTTTTCTCACCCCAAATTTGTATAGTGCTGACGCCAGGAATTGTTTGTAATCGTTCCTGAATTACATTGGCAGCGTAATCGCTTACCTCCAGTTGATTCCTGACGTTACTTTCGATAGTCATGGAAATTATTGCATCACTGTTTGCATCCGACTTTGTTACAACAGGAGGCGCATCGATATCTTGCGGCAATTGCCTTACTGCCTGAGAAACTTTATCTCTCACATCGTTGGCTGCTGCTTCAAGGTCTATATTAAGATTAAACTCAACGGTAATATTACTGCTTCCAAGATTACTTGCAGAGGCGATGGAACGAATTCCGGAAATACCATTGATTGCTTTTTCAAGTGGTTCAGTTATTTGTGACTCAATAACTTCTGCATTCGCTCCCGAATAGGCTGTTCGCACTGTGATTACCGGCGGATCAATGGAAGGATATTCTCTTACACCTAAAAATTTATAACCTATAAAACCAAAAAGCATAATGATAATAGACATTACCATTGCTAATACCGGACGCTTCAGACTTATTGATGAAAGAGACAAAATATAATGTATTAATTATTGTTACTTTGATTTTTAATATTAACCTTCAATGACATTCCTTGTCTCATCTGCATTAAACCCGTGATGAGAACCGTATCACCTTCTGTTAATCCCGTTTTTATTTGGATTGTAGAATCGTTTCTAATTCCTGTTTCGACAGCAACTTTTTCGGCTTTACCGTTTTTGGTAATAAATACTTTTTGGCCTTTCAATTCAGGAATCAAAGCTTGTGTTGGAATCAAAATTGCTTTCTCTATTTTTTTTAAAGGTATTTCAACATGAACAAAAGCTCCCGGAAATAATTTTAACTGATCGTTAGAGCATAGTGCCCGTACAAATACACTTCTGGTTTGTAAATCTATCTTTGGTTCAAAGGCATAAATTTTCCCTTTAAAAATTCCTTCGTATGATTCAGTTGTAAAATTGATTGAAGATGTATCACTTATCATCGAACGATAACGTTCGGGAAGTGCAAATTCCAGTTTTATTGGATTTACCGATTGTATACTTGCTATCCGTGTATTGATAGCAAGAAAAGCACCGGTGCTAACAGTTTTTAATCCAATGATACCATCAAAAGGAGCTTCAATGCGAGTTTTACTCAAGTTTGATTCTATCAGATCAATGTCGGCTTGTATCGTCAGCAATTGGTTCTGTGAAAGTTCATATTCTTGTTTACTGATTCCATTAATTGCTAAAAGATCTTTTTGACGTTCTTCCGCTTTCTGAGCTAAATCTTTTTGTAGCCGCAGTTTTTTTAATTGAGCAAGCAGGTCTGAATTATACAGAGTTAATAGTGTTTCACCTTTTCTGACTCTGGTTCCTTCTTTGAAAAGGATAGCAGTAATTTTACCGGGAATTTCATTACGGATTTCAACTTCATCTTTAGCGATTAAACTTCCTGAAGCAAAAATTTTATCTTCAATTGCTTGTGTAGAAACCACTATTCCGCTTACACTCATCGGTGGAGGCGTTTTTTGGTTTTGAGAATTTACTTCTGATTGACTATTGCGGAATTTATTCACATAGATAACAATTCCTACTAATAACAATCCCAAAAAAATCAAAATTCGGCCTGGTTTCATAAAAAGTAAATTTAATCTCTAAAAGTATGAGAATGCAATTTTGCAATAAAATAATTAACAGAAAAAACTTTAAGTTAAATTATCTATTTCCATTCTGCAATAAAAAGATTTGTATCGTGGCCGCCGCCATTGTTTCTATTACTTGAAAACACCAGTCTTTTTCCATCGCCCGAAAAAACAGGAAAAGCATCAAAAACAGGGTCAAAGGTAATTTGTTCCAGATGGCTTCCATCTAAATCACACATCCATAAGTTGAAATGATACCCTTTCTTTTCATGATTGCTTGAGAAAATAACTTTTTTCCCATCGCGGGAATAATAAGGAGCCCAATTGGCACCTCCAAGATTGGTTACCTGCCTTATTCCTGAGCCATCTACATGGCATGTAAATAGTTCCATTTGTGTTGGCATAACCATTCCCTGATCAAGAAGTTCTTTATACGTTTTAATTTCTTCTTGAGACTTCGGTCTGGATGCACGAAAGATCAGATCTTTTCCATCTGGTGAAAAAAATGCTCCGCCATCGTATCCAAGTTCATTTGTAATCTGTTTAACATTTGTTCCGTCAATATTCATTGTATACAAGTCAAGATCTCCATTTCGCAGTGATGTAAAAACAATCTTATCCCCTTTAGGGCTCAATGTTGCCTCTGCATCATATCCTGGTATGTCTGTTAATTTTCTTCGGATTTTTCCCTTCAAATCGGTTACATAAATATCAAAACTAGAATAAACCGGCCAAACATATTTGTGATCTTCACGTGGAACAGGTTTAGGTGGACATTCTTCTGAATTTTCATGCGTTGAAGCATAAAGAACTAAACTATCACCCGGAAGAAAATAAGAACAAGTCGTTCTTCCTTTTCCTGAACTTACCATCGTAGGTTTAAAATTTTCAATAGCTGAATAATATATCTGATCACAAGAAACTTTCCATGCCGGATTGGTAACCTGGAATGAAAGCATCTTATCATTAAAACTAAAATAAGCCTCAGCATTGTCACCTCCGAAAGTCAATTGCCTGACTGATTTAAAGTATTTTTCTTCCGGATATTGAACTGTTTTTTTTTCTAATTCAGTATTCTGAGGATAAATGTTCACTGAAATACAAAAAGTAAATAGACAAAGAATAAAAAATTTGAATTTCGTCATAAATTAAATTTTTGCGAATTAAAGATTCCTATAACATAGAATTGTCATCAGTTTTTCAGACTTTAGTATATTTTGAATCAAGTAACATGAATCAGGTATCATGAGTTTTTATTAGAAAATAAACATATTTGTTTAATTTTTATGAGCCTTTTGGTTAATATTACCAATAATTTTTAACTAATAAGTAACAACTGTTAACAAATAACAATTAACCAACCCACAAATATGAATATCCGACACTTTCTTTTTATTATTATACTGCTTGCATTTACTTCTTGCAAGCAAAAACAGAAAAATTATTCATTGATAAAAGAGGATGATTTTCTTTTTCAATATATTGATAGTACTATAAAACCAGGTGACGACTTTTTTGGTTTTGCAACGGGAACATGGATGAAAAATAATCCTATACCTTCCAGTGAACGTCGATGGGGTATTGGCAATTTGGTGAGAAATGATATTTATAATCAGATTCGGCAAATCAATGATGAATCAGCAAACAATAAGGACGCAAAAAAAGGAAGCAATACTCAACGAATTGGAGATTTTTGGTTTACTGGAATGGATTCAATAACTATCGATCAGCAAGGTATAAAACCATTACAACCACAATTCGAAAAAATTGCCTCAATAAAATCAAAAGACGATTTATTAAATGTCATTGCTGAATTTCAAATGTATGCGGGATCGCCTTTATTTTC
>JANLOW010000144.1:0-14377 GCA_031366785.1 Bacteroidota bacterium
ACAATAGCTTACTCCAATGAAACAAAGGTAAATTTGTTAAATTGTCTTCTTTTGCAGGAAAATTTCTGACTTCTTTAAATTCCGGCATGGAAAGAAAACTGCCGTCAAGTGAAAATTTTCGTCCGTGATAGTTACAGCGCAGACTGGTAAGATTACAAATTTTATCAGCTACAATATTACCACGATGTGTACAAACATTGGAAAGAAGATTTATTTTATCACTTTTATCTTTGGTAAGCACCAAAGGCTCATTCAAATAATTTTCTAGTAGTGTAAACGGAAACACATCTCCCGATTGTTTGACTTGCTCCGAATTACCTATGAATTGCCAGGTCGAAGCAAATATTTTTTCTTTACAAAGATTAAATACATCCGGACTCGTATAAAAATCAGTATGAATTGTTTGCGCTATAGAAATATCCGGATCAATGAAAAAATCAGTCATACAATTGACAGCGTTAAGGGTTGCAATATATTAAACATTTAGAGTGGATTAATATTAATTAAACATATATCCCGGAAATATTTTTAATCGTTTAAGACTACGACCTTTTTGGTTTCGTAAATATTATCCGAAAAAACAGATATAAAATATATTCCATTTTCAACTTTGTTTCCATCTTTAGAAGTCCCGTCCCAGAAAAATTGGTTAACACCAAAGCCTAAATTCAGGTTATTGAAAATTTGTATAATTCTTCCATCGAGAGAATGAATTTCAATTTTAACATCGTCGGAAAATAAATGTTTAAAAGACAGATTAATTTTGTTTGAAAATGGATTAGGTCCAATCTCAAAATTTAATAATGAATTTGGAATTTCATTTACATTTACCAAAGAACTCAATTTCACAATCCAATAATCCGATTTACCGTTATTTTTTGTCAAGCCCCCATTGCTTGAAGTAGAATTTCCTCCGACAATAAATCCGCCCTCTAAAGTTTGCTGAATGGAATATGCTCCGTCATCAAGTGTTCCGCCCAATGATTTTTGCCATTGAAGGATTCCGGATGTATTTAGTTTAACAATCCAGAGGTCGGAATTTTGAGTTGTTCCATGGTGCGCTGTTACCTCGCCATCGGTTGAACTTGATCGTCCGGCAATAACAAATCCGCTATCTGTTGTTTGAATAATACTTTCTGCCAGATCATTGCTTCCACCTCCTAATGTTTTTTCCCAAAGAATAGTTCCCATGCTATCCAAATTGACAATCCAATAATCATATTGTATAGCAATTGCTCCATGATGAAATGAAATATCACCATCGGTTGATTTTGTAGTCCCGGCCACAATATATCCACCGCTCATCGTTTGGATAATGAAGTATGCATAATCATTATTACTCCCACCTAATGATTTTTGCCATTGAATATTACCTGTGCTATTTAATTTTACGATCCAATAATCTTCTTGTCCGTGATTTCCGGTAATATCAATATCATCAGAAATAGATTGTCCTGCTAAAATATAACCTCCATCAACAGTTTGCTGAATAGAGTAGGAAAAATCTTTATCTGTTCCTCCTAAAGACTTTTGCTATTCGAGAGAACCTGTATTATTTAATTTAAGAATCCAATAATCCTGGCTGCCGTGAAATACAGTAACATCGCTGTCGTTTGATGCGGTATAACCGGCAACAACATAACCCTAATCGGTGGTTTGACAGATAGAATAAGCGCCATCACTTTGGGAACCGCCGAAAGACTTTTGCCATAGGATGGTTGGTTGGGCATAAATTAAGAATAGTTTTTAAAAAGAAAATTGTAAATAAAAAAGAAGTTTTTCTCACTACGATTAAAGATTTAATTCTCTATAAATTAAAACAATTTATTATTAGAAAACAAAGATTGGAAAATATTCAAAAAAAATCATAATTTGTATTTAATTCCAAATTAAACTGTAAGCTTTTCCATAAAATTCACTTTTTTATTCCGAAACAATAGGGTATTAATTATGTAAAAATAAAGATGAAAATAATCAGTTTTCTCCTTCTATTCTATTCATTTACACTTCAACTTTATTCTCAAAACGAATCCCTAGAATCGAATAAAACAGATTCGAAAGAAAATCTTTTGAATAAAAATTTTTCAGAAAAAGGAGATTCTGTTCAAAGTGAATTATTAAATATTGATTCAATTATTTCAACCATAATTTATCTTAATGAAATAACACTTGTTGGATATAAAAGCCGAACTGATATTCAGCAAATGCCGGAGATCGTAGGGACAAATATCTATGCCGGTAAAAAAAGTTCGCTTGTTGTTATGGAAAATGTCCAGGGAAATATTGTTAATAATACCATGCGACAAGTTCTTGCAAAGGTTCCAGGCATTCAAATTTGGGAAAGCGACGGCAGTGGAATTCAAATAGGAATTTCTACACGTGGACTAAGCCCCAACCGCAGTTGGGAATTCAATGTCCGTCAAAATGGTTACGATATCGTTGCAGATCCATTCGGATACCCTGAAGCTTATTACAATCCTCAGATGCAAGCGGTACAACGAATAGAAATTGTTAGAGGACAGGCAGCTCTTCAATACGGTCCACAATTTGGGGGTATGGTAAATTATATACTTAAAAATGGATCAGAGATTGACAAGCCTTTCCAGTATGAAACGCAACAAACGGTAGGCAGCTATGGACTATTTAATATTTATAATGCCGTTGGCGGCGAAACAAAAAAATTTCATTACTATGGTTTTTTCGATCACCGGAATTCCAATGGATGGCGGGAAAATAGCCAATATTATACGAACGTAGGTTTTGGAAATTTTACTTATCGCTTCCATGAAAAATTTTCTCTTACAGGAGAATTGATGCATTCACATATCCGTAGCAAACAATCCGGCGGACTTACCGATGAACAGGTAAAACAAGATGCACAACAAAGTTTACGCAGCCGTAATTGGCTTGATATTAAATGGACGACAGCGGCATTAATCGGAAATTATATTTTTGACAAACATTCAAATACAAGATTAAACATAAAAGTTTTTGGTGTGTTTGCAGACCGAGGCAACATAGGAAATTTAAAACCCATAACGATTAAAGATTCAATCAATCCTCTCACAATACAATATGATAACCGTCAAGTTGACCAGGACGTCTATACCAATTTTGGTTCGGAGGCAAGATTTCTTACCGATTACTCAGTCTTAAATCTAAAAAACACAGTCTCTGCCGGATTGCGATATTATCTTGGAAATACTGATAGATCAAGATTAGGAGTCGGTGATAAGGGAATTGATTTTAATTTGAATTTCATTCAGAAAAATCAAAATCTCGATTTGATAACTGCCAATGAAGCTGCTTTTGTTGAAAACCTTATAAGGATAAATAATAAATTCTCAGTAATTCCCGGAATGCGTTTCGAACATATTGTCATGAATGCCGGCGGTAGATTATATTATAATTCTAACCTGGAAGAAGTACTTATTAAAAAAGAAAAACGAAAAAGAAATTTTATACTTGCCGGAATAGGCACAGAATACTCTCTCACCGAATCGACAAAGTTATATTCCAATTTTTCCCAGGCTTATCGCCCAATGCTTTTTTATGATGTTACCGTTTCACCGGAGACAGAGATTTCAGATCCCGATATGAAAGATTCGAAAGGGTTTAATTTTGACTTTGGCTATCGTGGCAAGATTGAAGATTATTTACTTTTTGACATGAGCGGTTTTTTGCTTCATTATGATAATCGAATTGGGATTATTAAACAACAAAGAACTGATGGAAGCTTTTACAATTACAGAACAAACGTCGGTCAGAGTATTAGCAAAGGTTTTGAAGGAATGGTTGAAATAAGTCCGCTACTATTTTCAGGAAATAGGCCGCTAGTAAACTTCAGAACTTTTATTTCATACAGTTATACTGATGCGCGCTACGGAAATTTTAAAATTATCTCAATTGATGTTGCAACAAACTCATTGAAAGAGACTAATTTTAAAAATCACAAAATTGAAAATGCTCCGGAAAATATTTTACGCACAGGAATTACAACAGAATACAAAAACCTTTCGGTTACCTATCAGTTTAGTTATGTTGATGAAACCTATACTGATGCCAATAATACAATTTCAGATATCACTGCACAGACAGGCTTGATTTCCTCATATTCCGTTTCAGATTTAAGTGCCGCTTTAAAATTAAATAATAATTTGAATTTCAAAGCCGGGATTAACAATCTCTTTAACAGCATTTACATTACTCGTCGTGCTCCTTCAATTCCCGGACCCGGCGCACTACCTTCTGATGGAAGGTCAATATATATTTCTGTAGGGGGTAAATTTTAAAAAAATAATTGATTTTTATTGAATTACAACCTTTTGAAAAGTTTTCCAAAATTTTCGTTTCATTAATACACTTAACAACCTTTTGCCAATCGAATAACATCTTCATGAGATAACATTCTATCCACTTTTTTCTGATAATAAATTCAAGGCAGCAAATAATTGTTTTAGCTGAAGGGGCTATTACACCTAAGAAAGGAGACTTTTTCAATATTGTTCAGAACAAAGAGCATTCGATGACTCTGAATAAATCTTTAATAGTGACTAATTACCTTTTTAAGGTAAAAATCGTTAATAAAATCTTTAAAAAAAATTAGAGAATTATATCCAATATTAAATCGATGTATTACCTTTATCGGTGTATAATTATACATCCATTATAAAATTTAGTGCAAAATATTTTAAACCCTATTTAACATTAAATAATGTTTTAAATTATTGCCTGGCTATCAGAAATCATTTTCCAAACTCCTTATTCAAATTATCTCAATGAAAATTAAATCTCTATTAAATATTATTACAATAGCAACTCTTTTATTAATCAGTAATAATTCCAATGCTCAGGTAACACTTCCTCCGGGATTCAATCAGGTATTGGTAGCGGCCGGAATTTCAGGAGCTACAACATTAACACAGGCTCCGGACAGCAGGTTTTTCGTTGCCCAGCAAAACGGTTTATTACTTGTAGTTAAGAACGGTATAAGACTTACAAAACCCTTTATATCACTAAATGTTAGTACCAATGGTGAACGCGGTTTACTTGGAGTCGCTTTGGATCCTGCATTCGCTTCCAATCAATACATCTACCTTTGTTATTCATTACCTGATGGGTCATTTAACCGTGTTAGCCGGTTTACTGCCAGCGGCGACACTGTAGTCCCCGGTAGTGAAGTAACAATAATGGAACTAGATTCATTGATTGCAAATTATCATGGTGGGGGGCATTTGGATTTTGGTCCTGATGGCAAACTGTATATCTCTGCCGGCGAAAACGGAAGAACCTTTAAAGCACAGGAACTTGATACTTATCTCGGAAAAATACTTCGTATAAATAAAGATGGATCGGTTCCCTCTGATAATCCATTTCCGGGTCCCGGAAAAAGGCAACGTGTATGGGCTTATGGATTACGAAATCCTTTCACTTTTTCTTTTCAACGTGGTACAGGAAGAATGTTTTTAAATGATGTAGGTGATGTAACCTGGGAAGAAATTAATGAAGCAACAACAGGAGGAAAAAATTTCGGTTGGGCGCTGGCTGAAGGTAATAGTAACAATCCTGCATTTACAAATCCCTTCTTTACCTACCAGCATGGAATGACTGTAGACAAAGGTTGTGCTATAACCGGAGGAACATTTTTTAACCCTGTTTCAACAAATTATCCACCGGAATATAACGACAAATATTTTTATATCGATTATTGCGGCAATTGGATTAATATGATTTCATTAACCAATCCGCCGGTCTGGACAAATTTTGCTACTAGCATTGCCAATTATTCCGTTGGAATGTTAACCGGTCTTGATGGCAATTTATATTTTGTTTCACGCAACAATGAAGCATTGTATAAGATTACATACACAGCAGTACCAATACCTTTAGTTTTAACAGATCCATTAAGTCAGACTATTTCCGTCAATCATCCTGTTACTTTTTCTGTTACTACAAGCGGTGCAACGCCATTGACTTATCAATGGAGGAAAAGCAATACACCAATCAATGGTGCTACAAGTATCAATTATACAATTCCAACAGTTGCTTTTAGTGATTCAGGAAATTATAATGTTGTTGTTACAAATTCTTTTGGAAGCACAACAAGTAACAATGGTCATCTGACGGTTATTGCCAATCAACCGCCACAGGCTTCGGTTGATACTCCATTAGTAAATACGTTTTACACAGCCGGAGAAGCTATACATTTTAGCGGATCAGCCATTGACCCCGAAGATGGAAATCTGCCGGATAGTTTGTTTGAATGGATTGTTGAATTTCACCATAACACTCATTTTCATCCCGGTCCAAATGTTCAAGACAGTGTCGGTTCAGGAACTTTTATAATTCCAAACATAGGAGAATCTGCCGCCGATGTTTTCTATAGAATATATTTAATCGTGCATGATCCTGAAGGTTTAGTAGATTCAGCCTATGTTGATGTATATCCGCGGACTTCAACCTTTACGCTTAATACACAACCATCTGGATTTACTCTAAATCTTGACGGTACACCTTTTACAACACCTCATTCTGTTTTGGGTGTCGAAGGAATGATGAGAACAATCAGTGCTCCTGTTTCTGAGGTAGCAGGTCAGAAAAACTGGTTATTTACAAACTGGGACAATGGTGGCCCACTTACACAAACATTTGCCACACCTGTGAACGATACTGTATGGGTAGCTAATTTCGATACAATCAGTTTGAATTATAATCTCGGTGCTGACACAATTGTTTGTATTGGTGATTCAATTACTATGGATGCTGGAGCCAATTATTCTAGTTATGTCTGGACAGATGGTTCAGTGAATCAGTATTTAAATATACCGACTTCCGCTGTTGGATCAACTACAGTGGGAGTAACAGTAACTGATGCAAATGGAGCTGCCGGTAATGATTCAATAAATATCATCATTGATATTTGTGATTTGATTACACCTGTGGAAAAAAATTTCGTTTCCATTTATCCTGTTCCATCGGGAGGAGAAATTACAATCAGTGAACTTCAGGAAAATTATTTTCTGAATGTAATTGATATGACAGGAAGATTTATAATCAGAAATGTTTTTGTACCATCCAAACAGATTAAGTACATTCAATTGTCACCGGGCATATATACTTTTATGTTGATGACGGCAGATAATCAGATAATCAATCGTAAAAATGTTGTTGTGATACGATAAGATTGTTTGCGGTTAAAATATAGAAATGCATGACCCGAATTAAATTTTTTCATCTTACAGTAGTAGTATTGATTTTCAGCTCTTGTACGACGACAAAACCTTTAACTTCAAAAGTTCAGCCAAAAGATGTTAGCGACATTCAAAATTTTGAAACCCTTTCTTTCATCACATTAATAGAGGGTGGAAATAGAGGTAAATTCAATGACACGCTTTCGAGAAAATCAAAAGAGATTTTTCAGGAGGTATTGACAACATTCAAGAGTTTACCATTAACCGGGAATATCTTTTCATCTGATACGATCGTTCAAAAACGAATTGAAAGGGAAATCGAATTTTTGTGCGTTTCAGCTGATAGACAACGCAGCATTTCTGGAATTAATCTAACACCAGTATTAGACTCGCTACTTGAAATAAGCGGAAAAAGATTTGGTTTGATTACAATAACAACGGGGTTTACAAGAACAAAAAGAAACTACGGTGGGCAAGTCGCCAAAGGTGCAGCGATGGCAATAATTACATTAGGTATGTTTTATCAAACACCCATTAAAGCAAATTCGACTGTTTATGCCATGATTCTGGATTCAAAAGATAACAATGTAGCATTTTATAGAAAATCATTTTTACAGGACAAGGAGCCATTGGACAAATCAGTATTAACAAAACAAATTCAAAAATTATTTGAGGATTATTTTTGGACAAGGAAATAAAATTGATGGTATTATATTTAGTTTATCAAAAGGCAAGTTATCTAGTTTTTTAGAGCCTTGCACCAGTCAGAAATCCGAAACGAGGTTTAAAAATTAATGTTATTTAATTTTTATTTTGAAGGTAATTTAATAACAAAGATTGTTTTCATTGGATGTTAGTATTTAAGTAAACTACTTTACACTAAACTATTCTAAAATATTATTTTTTCTCTAACATAGCGTCTGCCTTCTCTTTTATATAGTATTTAAGTATCAGCCCTTCGAATTTTCTACTAAGAATACGGAGTGTCAATTTGAAAAATACATATAATCCACTATTATTAATCGCCATACTTCAATTCCAACATTTTTTACATTTTTAACAACATACGTATTTATATCTATGGTTGTCAGAGTTTGCAACTCCTTTTTTTACTTCACTAATTTGTAAAGTAATATTGAGGAAAAAATTTAGTTTTGTTTTAAATATACTAGGTTCTTCATTTTAATAAATCAATCTTTGATTTCACTACCGAATTCAATGTGGAATTGATTAACTTTGAAGTGAATTCTGAATATAAATAAATTATGTTATACGATAATTTTGGAAGGCAACACGATTACCTGCGGATATCTCTTACTGATGTTTGCAATTTCAGGTGTCAATATTGCATGCCTGACGAAAATATCCGGTTTATGCCTTCAGCAAAACTTATGCAGGCAGATGAAATTGATTCTATTGCCGGTGTTTTTATAAAACTGGGAGTTAAAAAAATAAGACTCACAGGCGGAGAGCCTCTTCAAAGAAATGATGCAGCAGAAATTTTAACAGCGCTTTCAAAATATCCGGTTGAACTGACTTTAACCACAAATGGTTCTAAGGCAAACGACTTCCTGCCGTTTTTTAAAAAATCAGGCATAAAATCTATCAATGTAAGTCTGGACACTCTTAACGCTGAAAAGTTTTTTTTGATTACCAGAAGAAATATTTTTCAAAAAATTTGGAACAATATACAGTTACTTATCGACGAAGGATTTCATGTGAAAGTGAATTGTGTAATTATGCGGGGCATTAACGACAATGAAATACTTGATTTTATCGAATGGACAAAAAATCAATCGGTTCATGTGAGATTCATAGAATTTATGCCTTTCAATGGCAATCAATGGAATGATAAAAAAGTATTCAGCTTAACAGAAATTTTAGAAGTTGCTGAATCTAAATATAGTTTTCTTAGAATGAAAGATGGCCTGAATGAGACTGCTAAAAAATACAAACCCTATAATCATGAAGGCACATTCGCAATAATCAGCACAATGAGTGCGCCCTTTTGCGGTAACTGCAACAGAATGCGATTGACTGCAGATGGTAAAATGAAAAATTGTTTATTTTCAAAAGGTGAAGTTGATATTTTAAGTGCCTTGCGAAACGGTGAAAATATTGTTCCTTTAATTAAGCAATGTGTTAAAGATAAAGCTGCGGCTTTAGGTGGACAATTTAAGGGAGACTATCAACAAATCGATGCATCAAAAATTACAAACCGTAGTATGATTAATATTGGTGGCTGATTTTTTTAACCAAGCGTTATTCTTTTCATGGCGTATCGATAAATGTAAATAGAAATGATAGATGTTACAGAAGCAAAAAAACTGATTTTAGAAAATTGCAATAAATCAAAAACAGAAAAAGTTACATTATTGGAAGCCACTGAATGTATACTTGCTGAAAATGTTATATCGCCCATTGATTCTCCGCCCTTCCATCAATCAGCTGTAGATGGTTATGCTTTTATTTATGACAATCGGAATAAAAAAAACGAATTATTTATTAAAGGAGAAATACAAACAGGTCATTTTTCAAATTTAATTTTAAACCCAACTGAAGCTATAAGAATTTATACCGGAGCCGCAATTCCTGATGGTTCAGATACCGTAGTTATGCAGGAAAATGTTGAAATAAAAGGTAATAAAATTATTATTAATGACGATCGTCTATTAAAAGGAAATAATGTCAGAATACAGGGTTCGCAAATTAAACGGGGAGAATCAGCATTAAAACAAGGGCAGTTATTAATGCCGCCGGGAATTTCCTATTTGTCGGGTATTGGTATTACTCATGTTAAGATATTTTCAAAGCCAACGGTCAGCATAATCGCTACCGGCAAAGAGCTAATAAAAGCAGGCAATGAATTAACTAGAGGAAAAATTTACGAATCCAATGCTATTGGTTTAGAATCTGCTTTATTACAAATAAATATTAAACCTGCTTCTGTTGAAATAGTAGATGATTCAGAAGAAGAATTAATAAAAGCAATAAAACATCAACTGAATTCAGATATTCTCATTCTTACCGGTGGTGTATCTGTCGGTGATTATGATTTAGTACCTGCAGTACTTGAGAAATGTGGAGTAAAAAAAATATTTCATAAGGTAAAACAAAAACCGGGTAAACCGTTTTATTTTGGCAAGTACAATCAAACATTAATATTCGCTTTACCGGGAAATCCAGCAGCTGTGATGAGTTGTTTTTACGAATATGTTGTAGATGCCATCAGCACATTTACACAAAAGGAATATTTTAAAAAATTATTATTACCACTAGAAAACGATTTTCATAAAAAATCAGGGCTCACTCTTTTTCTTAAAGGAAAAACAGGTGAACAAAAAGTTGCTATTTTAGAAAATCAGGAAAGCTATTTGCTGAATTCTTTCGCAGTCGCAGATTGCCTGATAGAATTAGAAGAAGAAAGAGAAGAATTTAAAAAAGGTGATTTGGTAAAAATCAAAATGACCGTTTAAATTATTTATATATGTCAAAATTAAAAATAAAAGGACATTTATGGATAGAAAATAGTAAGTGTCAACTGATCGCCCCGGAAGAAGAGAATTGCTAGAAGGAATTTGAAAAATTTAAATCACAATTGAACAAGAAAATTTAACCGGTAATGTCAGGAGAAATTTTATTTTATTTTTTATTATTGATTGTTTCATTTCTGTATGCATCAGTTGGGCATGGAGGCGCGAGCGGTTATCTGGCGTTGATGGCATGCTTTTCTTTTGCCTCTGACATTATGCGTCCGACTGCATTATTATTGAATTTATTTGTTTCAGCCATAGCATTCATTCAATATTACAGAAGCAGCTATTTTCAATGGAAATTATTTTGGCCTTTTGCAATAACTTCTATACCCTTAGCATTTATTGGAGGAATGATTCATGTTGATGAAGATATTTATAAAAAGATATTAGCTGTTCTGCTGCTGTTTTCAGTTGTAAAATTAATTGGATTCAATGTTCAGTCGGTGGCAGTCAGAAAAAAACAAAATCTTATAGCATCTTTAATTATAGGCTTAATCATCGGTTTGTTTTCAGGAATGATTGGCATCGGTGGCGGAATAATTTTAAGTCCCTTGATTTTACTTTTACATTGGGCAGATATGAAGCAAACGGCCGCTGTATCTGCCTTATTCATATTTGTTAATAGCCTCGCCGGGTTATCCGGATCCATGATAAATGGTATTAACATTAATCCCCCAATGGGCTTGATGCTGGTAATTGCATTTGTTGGAGGATTGTCAGGATCCTATTTCGGTGCAAAAAAATTTAATACCGTAAAATTAAAATATTTATTATCTGTTGTACTGATCATTGCTTCTGCCAAATTAATATTTACCTAAGAGATGGATAAAAAATTAAATAATATTAACGGTTTTATACTTGCAAGTGGGAAAAGTTCAAGGATGGGTAAGGATAAAGCCTTAAGGCATACGGATTTGGAATTAAATTTTATTGTAAGCTGCGACATTCCGTATATCAATAAAGATGGTATACAATATATTATACAGAACTCGATCCATTCACAAATTACGGTTCCTGAAAAGGATGGAATAACAGAACCCTTGGTTGGAGTATATTCTAAAGATTGCCTGAATAAGTGGACTCAACTAATTCAACAGAGAAAAATTAAATTGCAAGAAATGATTTTACACTTTAAATTGAACATTATCAATGTAAATGATAATATTCTATTTGATAACAATTTTTTCATGAACATCAATACCAAGAAAGATTTAGACAACGCAATTAATCTGACAAATAATGGAAATTAATATAATTGCTTTCGGACAAATTGTTGACCTTACCGGAAGGCAGTCATGGAAAATATCAGGCATAAAAACTACAGATGAATTAATGAGGAAATTAGCAGAACAATTTCCTTTACTGTCGAAAATTAATTTTATTATGGCGGTAAACAAAAATGTAATTCTTAAAAATACAGAACTAAATCCGAATGATACGGTGGCTTTGCTTCCTCCCTATTCCGGAGGTTAATAATAATCTTTAAAATCACAGATAATAATTATGAAAAAAGTAATGGTAGAAGGTGCAATTTCACCGGCATTTATTGGCGAATCAATTGCAAAACACAGTTCTAAAAAAGATATTGGTGCACATAGTATTTTCCTCGGCCAAGTTCGCAATGATATTATCAATGATAAAAAAGTGAAAGCAATAGATTATACTTCATACCTTGAAATGGCAGAAGATAAATTTCACGAAATACGCGAAGATGCTTTCAAAAAATATTCCCTCACTTGTATGCATATATATCATAGCATTGGAAAAGTAAATGCAGGAGAAATAAGTTTATTTGTATTTACGTCTTCTATTCATCGTAAAGATGCAATCAATGCATGTGAGGAGATAGTTGAGAAAATTAAAAAAGAAGTTCCGGTGTGGGGAAAAGAAATTTTTGAAGATGAAAGTTCGCAATGGAAAATTAACAGTTAAAAAATTTAAATTATAATGATTGACATTACTACTAAAATAAAAACACACCGTTCTGCTATTGCACAGGCAATTGTGAGAGTGAGCAGGCAAGAAACAATAGATGCAATAAAAAACAAAACTGTACCAAAAGGTGATGTTATTGAAGCAAGTCGTGTAGCCGGATTATTCGGCATTAAGAGAACAAGCGATATGATTCCTGATTGCCATCCGCTACCTATAGAGTTTGCATCTGTTTCACATAGAATTGAAGGACTGGAAATATTTATTGAGACAGAAGTTCATACCATTTACCGAACCGGCGTTGAAGTTGAAGCTATGCATGGAGCATCAGTTGTAGCGCTAACGATATACGATATGTTAAAACCCATCGACAAAGAAATTGAAATATTAAGTATTAAATTATTAAATAAAAAAGGTGGCAAATCGCAATATATTGATAAACTAAGCCGTACCATTAAAAGCGCCGTCATTGTTTGTTCCGACAGTATTTCAGCAGGTAAAAAGCAAGACTTTGCCGGTAAAGCCATTATCAATAAATTGGAAAAATTTAATTTATCCATTGACGATTACAGCATCATCCCTGACGAAATAAAAAACATACAAGAAAAAGTATTAGCACTTTATAATTCGAAAATTGATTTAATCATTCTCACCGGTGGCACAGGTTTATCGGCAAGAGATATTACACCTGAAGCAATTCGTCCATTATTAGATCGTGAAATACCCGGCATCGGAGAAGCTGCCAGAAATTATGGCCAGGAGCAAATGCCTTACTCTATGTTATCGAGAAGTCTGGCTGGGATGAAAGGAAGCACCCTCATAATTGCTTTGCCCGGTTCAACACGAGGTGCAAGTGAAAGTATGGATGCACTTTTCCCTTACCTGCTTCATGTTTTTAAAGTTATGGAGCAAACTTCGCATGATTGAATGGTTATTGGTAAAAATTTATATTGCGCCCATCGCCTAAAGAATGAAATTTATTTACTTTATACTCTCAGCATATCAATGTATTAATACACTGAAATATTTATTATAATTTCATATAGGCCATAAATAAAATTCTTTAAATCTAAATAAAAAAATGTATCTCTTCATTGAATAAAGTTAATTGCTAATAGCAACTTAGTCATTCGAAATAATGTTGAAATAAATTATCAGGAGATTAATCTATAAAGCTAATTTGAGATAGTGGTATTTGCCAAACTGTATTGGCATCGATTAGCCAGCAACATACACTTAAAATGTTGCTTAAAAACGGTTATTCTTATAAAGTGTAAAACATACGTTTGCATACTAATACTGCCTATGAATCAATTCGGGAGTAAGTAAGAATGAATTGAAAATGTGAAATAATTTATTCTAAATTTTTCATTTTATAACTTTCATTAAAAACATGCATTTACAAAAAATAGAAACTAAAATTTATGAGCTCAGGGAACAAAAAGTAATGCTGGATTTTGATCTTGCAGAACTTTATGAAACACAAACAAAATATCTTAAAAGAGCTGTTCGGACAAACATCAAACGTTTTCCCCCTGATTTTATGTTTGAACTTTCAAAGAAAGAATGGATTTCTTTGAGGTGCAATTTTAGCACCTCAAAGAAAAGAGGCGGAATTAGATATCTACCATTTGCTTTTACAGAACAAGGTATAGCAATGTTGAGCACTGTTTTAAATTCGGAGAAAGCTATCGATGTAAACATTTCAATTATGCGAGC
>JANLOW010000483.1:0-1830 GCA_031366785.1 Bacteroidota bacterium
GGGCAGGAGAAGGATGATGATATTAATGGAAGTGGGAATTTGAATACTGCTATGTATTGGGAGTATGATACTAGATTGGGTAGGAGATGGAATCTGGATCCTGTAGTAAAATCATTTGAAAGCCCCTTTTCAACTTATGGTGGGAACCCGATTTACTATAATGATCTCCTTGGTGATGACTGGTTCTTGGATAAAGATGGAACTCATCAGTATGATCCTAAGATAAATTCAAAATCAAAACTAGGCAAAGGACAAAATTATATTGGGAGAACTGATTTTGAAAAAACTAATAAAGGAACAGCTATCTACAAAAAGGATGGAAGCATTTTGTATTCAAATGAAACAGATGGATACAATCGATTAGATGCAAATTCAATAAAATACAATAAGGAAGAGCTGGGAATAATTACAAAAAAAGGAATTTTGGTCACTCCTGATTACAAAAATGAAGAAACAGAAAGCTCTCCCTTTGATAAGTACGGATATAAGGCTAAGGATGGAAATATAATGGATGCAGATGGAAATACTTATATATCTCTTGCAACAATTCATACACATTATTCGACTGGTGTGGATCCTCAACCATCAGGAATAAATTGGGGTGAAGGCGATTTAGAAACGTTTGCTCAAAAAACTCCAAATAAGCCTATATTAACTATGGGAAATGATGGCAAAATTTATGGAGTACTTGGAAACTATGGAAACGACGGAAAACTTAAATGGGGCTGGCTTCCTTCGAATGGGAAGATAAAAATTAAGGATATTTTAAATGGAAAAAGTTTGATACCTGTCATATCTGGTTTGAGTTTTAAAAAGTAATTAATGAATATGGGAAAGAAATATAACTATTTGTGGATTTTGCTATACATTTATTCCTGTTCAAATACTATCAATGATAAGAATATAGTAAATATGACCAATCCAAATATTAGCATAAATAAAAGTGTTGATAGTATCCTTGATATATTTCTAAATAAAATTGACACCAGCAATTGTCAAATTTATTTAGCAATGTATATATCTGAGGAAAGAAACATAGTTACATTAATTGCGACGAATCTTGGAGAAAATTATTTGATTCATAAAAAGCCATTATTTTATTTTAAAAAAAATAAAATAAAAATTTATTTGCTGACCGGAATTGAGAAATTATTTGACCTAAAAATTAACTCGATCCCTGAAGTATCCTCAACAGATAAATATTATAAAACGGAGAGTTATGTGTTTTACCCAAAAAAAATAGACTATATTCCTGATGGAATTCCATTATTTTCACCTCCGCCAAATTTAACAATAGAACAAGATTCTACAATATACAAAAAGTTGAAGTAGTCAATTTTTTATTTGGTAGATCCAAGTTTCTAATTATCCCTCTATTGATCCAAGTACCCAAAGCATAAAAGTATTCAATTCCCTACTTGCTTTTTACAATTTGAAGGCAGCAACTTTTCAGCTCGAATTTTTTTGTAACTTGTAAACGAAGCAAAACATCGGCCAGCCATTCTTTCGGATTCACATCGTTCATTTTGCAAGTTCCCCAAAAGGAATAAACTATTGCAGAACGCTGTGCGCCTTCGTATGAACCGGAGAATAAATAGTCGACTCTAAAAAATCGTTTTCAAGCACTGGTATAAAAACAGACGTTAAGAATAATTGATCATCTTCAATATTTTTTTAAACTAGAAAATAAACTGCTGCGTCAATCATTGAATTAATTTATTTGGAACAATAAACTGGTTCGAATAAAATTCAATTACCAGTAAACTCTCGCCGAACAAGTGAAGTAGAAATTCTTACCTTCGGCCTACAAGTTAACTTCCGCGTATCGGA
>JANLOW010000049.1:0-3109 GCA_031366785.1 Bacteroidota bacterium
ACATTATTTAATATATAAACATTTGCTGAATCATCTGTTTGTATGTTCACAAAATAATCACTTGTATATGCTGAATGGTTTGGAATATTACTGTAATTAAAGGAAAAATGATTTCCGGTTGAATCAAATTTATAAATAACACATTCATGCTCTGCGACAGAATCAAAACCTGCAATATAAATACCTCCGGCTTCATCTGATGAAATTTTAGGTAAAGAAATGTCACTTAAAGCTCTTGTCCAGATTTTAACCCCTTCAGTATTATATTTTATCACCTTATTTGGAATTGTATCGTCAAACCTGCCTATTGCAGAAATATTATTTAAATTATCTATACAAAGATCCATAACGGCGTCGTCTGAATGATTGCTTCCGTCTTCATTAATATACCAGGCAACTTGCCCGGATGTGTCAATTTTGCTAATTATAAAATCTTCACCATTCCCGGAAACAAATCCATAACCTCCAAGTATTACATTACCTGCATTATCTAAAACATAAGTGACAAGAGAAATGTTATAGTGAACGGTATCTATTGATTCCCATAAAATATTTCCATTTGTTTCTAATTTTATAATTGCAACTCTGTCATTGCCATCATATTTATTTGTAATGAGGTAAATATTATCTTCGTTTTTTGAATAAAGTATTCCATTTATACTGTAATCATTCGGTAAAGAATCCATTAATATAGTATCCCATAATTTATTTAGCAATGAATCATATTTAATTACACGGATTTTACTATGCTGTAAAGGGTTCAAAATTCGTCCGCATAAATAAATGGATCCATCATTATCAATAATCATTCTTTTAGAACCAAGTATTGAATACGTAAAATGATGAATACTGTCCTGGTTTATAATATTGCCGGTATCATCCAGGCGAAAAATATAAACTGATTCATTAATATCGATAGATTGTGAACAAATATATGTTCCATGGTCTGTATGAATAATATTCGTGGTAGGATAATAATTATAGGCAGCTGTGCTGTTAAATTCCCAATCAAGAATCGGTTGGGAAAATGAAAAGACAGGAAACGATAACAGAATAAAAATTAAATATATATTTTTCAAGTTTGGTAATTTATGAATAATTTGAATTAGGGGTATTAGTAAATTATTATTTTTAAATAGTAGTTATATATCACGGTATAAAAATAATTAATTGAAATATTATTTATAAAATTTAATTAATATAGGTAACATTTTAATAACGATTATTTAATTTGCACATCGGGTGTTTGTTCCATTTGTTGTGTTCCATTTTAATTATTGGAATCATATCTAAGCCTATTATTTGCCAAAGATAATGAATAAGAAAATAATTCTTTACCTTTGCCCTATGTATGTAGAAATAGAAAAAATGCCTGATAATGCCCGTGTATGGGTGTATCAATCAAGCCGGGAGTTTACAATTGCAGAAGAAGAAAAGATTTCAATTCTGGCAAAAGGGTTTTTAAATACGTGGACTGCCCATAACCAGGAATTAAAGGCTAGTTTTGAGATAAGGTATCATATTTTTTTAATTTTAATGATCGATGGAAATCATGCTTTAGCCAGTGGATGTTCAATAGATAAGTCTATACATTTTATTCAAAATATTGAAAAACAATTTTCAGTTTCATTGCTGGATAGACAAATATTTGCTTTAAAAGAAGATGGAAAAATAAACTTGCTGAAGAGAAGGGATTTTGAAAAAATGATTGAAAAGGAGATTTCTTTAGACACGATAATTTTCAATAATCTTGTGCAAACCAAACATGAATTAAATACGAAATGGGAAATTCCTATTCGCGAAAGTTGGCATGGAGGAATAGGCGCTTTTCGTAATTAATTTTTTAAACAACTAAAGAGTCTTTTTATTAAAATGGTAAATATTGAAATCCGGAAAGTCATTTCTGATGACTATTTATTAGTTTCAGATTTAGGAAGTAAAGCATTTTATGAGACATGGAGGCGGGTGAATACAGAGGAAGATATACTAAAGTATATCCAAGAAGCATTCAATCCCCTCAAGATAAAAATAGATATTGAAGCTGAATCTATAAATACATTCTTTGTAGCTATTTCAGAGAATAAAGCAGTCGGATATGTTAAACTAAGAAATGACCGGACCTATGAAGAATTTAAAAATGAAAGAGTAATTGAATTAGAACGCCTCTATGTTTTAAAAGAATGGCAAGAAAAAAAAGTTGGCAAAGCCCTTATGGACGAAGCTCTGAAAATGGCCGGCGATCAACGTTATATATGGATGTGGCTAGGTGTGGCTACTGACAATTTTAAGGCATTAAAATTTTATAAGCAATACGGTTTTTTAATTTTCGGTGAAAAAATATTTAAATTAGGTGAAGCTTTGGATACAGATTATTTAATGAAAAAAAAATTGGTCGAATAGTTAATTGCTTTTTGTATTAGTTATCATAAAATTCTTTCTTCTTTAATAATTTCAAATCTTGTAAGATGGAAGCTTTTACATTAATTTGAAAATTCCAGCTCTCCTGATAACCAAAAGGAATCCAGTTCATTCGCATTTCCCAGCAATGCAAATCACGGTAAATATTGAGACTTAGACTTGTAAATTTTCCGCCGGTAACATCATACCAGGAGTTAAAACCAATCTTCCATTGCGGTGTCAGACTTAGATCACCGTTAAAACTGGCTGATTGTGTTGTGGTTTTCGGAAGACTTCCTTGTTTGTTATATCTGTATGAATAACTAACAGATAGATTATAAGGTATGTTAAAGTCAACATATTCGTCCGGATGCAAATTGATATAATCCAATTCTTCTTTTGAATACCGTGCAATGTTTTTATCCTCTTTTTTGTTTAAAGAAAAATCTATCGAAATATTGGCAGAAGTAAGCCTGGAAAGCCTGCCACCGTGTGTAACTGTATATTCATCGTAATCATTATTTTTTTCGTCAAAGGAATATGGATCAAGAACTCCTCCAAATTTGAGAGACACTCTATCAAATAACGACGTGCGTCCATTGATATTAATTAAACTAAGTTTCATTGAATCAGCTAATAGGTTATAGCTGGTAGACAAATTCAGGCTTTCAAGAATTTTAATCTTTTTTACAGTAGCTCCTGTATCTGAATT
>JANLOW010000163.1:0-11785 GCA_031366785.1 Bacteroidota bacterium
CTTTTTCATTCCTGAAAATATACCCTCTTTACTCTCTGTGAAACACTTACTAATACTTCATAAGGAATTGTTCCAATAGCATCTGCCATTATAGTTACAGGATATTCTGTTCCGAAAACAATTACTTCGTCACCTTCACGCGCTTGAATATCAGTTATATCGAGCATACACATATCCATACAAACATTTCCGATTATTGGAGCTAGTTTTCCGTTCACAACCATTTTTCCGTTTCCATTTCCAAGACGACGGTTGATTCCATCTGCATAACCGATCGCAACAGTAGCAAGAACAGTATCTCGCTTTAGTTTACCTTTTCGGTTATAACCAATTGTTTCATTTACTGGTACATTTCGAATTTGTGAGATCGTAGTTTTCAATGTGGCAACATGTTGCAATTGTTGTTGCTCATATGTGGTAGACGAAAAACCATATAAACCAATACCGAGGCGGACCATTTCAAACTGAGCTTCATTAAAGCGAAGTATTCCGGATGAGTTTAGTAAATGTCGCATTATCGGATAGGTAAAATCTTGGCTGATCTCATTACTCATTTTTTGTAAACGCTGGATTTGAATATTTGTGAAACCATCATGTTCAGCTTGATCACTCGAAGATAGATGGGAGAAAATTGACTGGACTTTTATATTTCTGTTATTATTCAGTCGAACAACCAATTCATTAATATCTTCTTCACCAAAACCAAGTCTGTGCATACCTGTATCCAATTTGATATGAATCTTGAAGGGATCTCCTTCATGTTTTCTTAAAACATCCTGCAATTGATTAAGTAATCGAAAATTATAAATTTCCGGCTCTAGTTTATAAAGAAGCATTAATTCGAAACTCATGATTTCTGGGTTCATAATCATTATCGGTAATGTAATACCGGCTTTGCGAAGTTCAATTCCTTCATCCGTAAAGGCTACAGCGAGATAATCGACATTATGAAATTGAAGAACATTGGCAATTTCAAAACTTCCGCTTCCATAAGAAGTCGCTTTTACCATTGCCATAATTTTCGTTTCCGGTTTAAGACGAGAACGGTAATAGTTTAAATTATGAACAAGTGCATTTAGATTTATTTCAAGAACAGTTTCATGTGCTTTCTGTTGAAGAGTTTTGGAGATCTTTTCAAAACCAAATAAGCGAGCTCCTTTCAGTAGTATTGTTTCATCCCGAAAATCAGTCGGTGAAAAATCCCGTAAAAAATCTTCTGTAGAAAGAAAGAATTTTTTTGAGGAAGAAAAAAGATTTTTCTGTCTACTTATTGCGGGACCGATTCCTATAAGCTGGTCAATGCCTTTGGCCTCTAGTAAACCGGCTACTTCGCTGTATAAATTTTCCTCATTCTTTCCGCTTTGCAATATATCAGAAAGAATAACAGTACGTTTCGAATGTTGTTTTTGTTGATTTAAAAAATCAAGTGCAATCCGAAGTGATCCTATGTCGGAATTATAACTATCGTTAATGACGGAGCAATTATTAATTCCTGTTTTCATTTCCAGGCGCATGGCGACCGGACTTAAAAAAAGCATTCTTTCACGGATAGTTTCATGTGCATAACCCAATTCCAAAAGAAGAGCCCAGCATAGAATTGCATTTTCAACGGAGGCATCGTCAGTAAATGGAATCCGGATATTGATAAAATTATTTTCGAATACTGCTTGTATTTCAGTCTCATCCCCATTTCTGGTGATTCGCCCAACCTGTAAGTCGGCACGAGAACGTCGAGACCATGCAAACAATTTTATTTTTGGTGATGCAAGAGAAAATTCTTCAATTTCTTTCTCAAGTAATAGATAGTCTTTGCAGTAAATTAATACCTCTGTCCCACGGAACAAATGGAGTTTTTCTTTTATTTTTTGTTTTTCATTTTCAAAATTTTCATCGTGAGCTGAACCGATATTCGTAAAAATGCCGATCGTGGGGCGAATTATTTCTTGGAGTTTTTGCATTTCACCCGGAAGAGAAATGCCTGCTTCAAAGATGGCCAATTGATGATCATCATTCATCCGCCAGACCGACAAGGGTACACCAATTTGTGAGTTATAACTCTTCGGGCTTCTCACAATATTTTTATCGGCTCGCAAAAGCTGGTAAATCCATTCTTTTACGATTGTTTTACCATTGCTTCCGGTTACTCCTATTATAGGAATTGAAAAACGTTTTCTGTGAGAGGCAGTTAGAGTTTGTAGAGACGCAAGAGAATCATCTACGACAATAAAATTCGCTTTTAACGATTGAAGAGAAGAAGAATATTCAGTAATTATAAAGTTTCTAACTCCTTGATGGAAAAGTTCTTCAATGAACCGGCTACCATCTTGCCGTTCACCTTTTATAGCAAAAAACAAAGAGCCTGAAGCATGATTTATTTTACGGCTATCTGTTAAAAGATCAGTAATCCTATCTTCCGATGGAGCATTGAAATAAATTTTTCCGGAAACGATATCCGCAATTTCATTGATTGTATAAAAGGGTTCGCTCATTTTTTTAAACGCTCCTTGTTGAAGCAAGTCCGGCAAAGAGGAATATAACTTTCTTGTTCACCTAGCAATATCCTTGATGATCCTTCAACAATACGGTGAGAATAATGCGCCAGATCTCCGCAATTCATACAGATAGCATGTACTTTAGTAACATATTCAGCGATAGCTAAAAGGTTTGGCATACAACCAAACGGTTTGCCGAGATAATCGATATCAAGTCCTGCTACAATAATTCGAATTCCCCGATCAGCGAGTTCGATACAAACAGAAGGAAGCCCGTCATCAAAAAACTGAGCTTCATCGATGCCGATCACTTCAACGTCATTAGCATACAATAAAATTTGTGAAGATGATTCTACTGGAGTAGAATGTATGAAATTAGCATCATGTGAAACCACATTTACATTATCGTACCTAACATCAATACGTGGTTTAAAAATCTCAACGTTCTGTTTGGCAATTTTAGCTCTTTTCAAACGGCGAATAAGTTCTTCTGTTTTTCCGGAAAACATGGAACCACAGATCAATTCAATATGGCCTTTGCGTAAAATACCTTCTTTATGGGATTCGGGGAACATAAGGGTTAATTCGTTGATTAGCTAATTTACTTCTTGCAGCCAAAAATAGGTGTTTATTTGCTATTGCAGTTCATGGATTAAATTTAAAAACAGTATTGAATTTCTGATAAAAATTAAATATGCCACACTTTTTAATTTAATATTTTACAAATCCAAATTTCGCTCTTCCTACAACATCTTTTAAAATCTTTCGTTTAAACTTATATGCAAATACCTCTTTTACATCAACAAATACTCCTTGAAACCGAACGATTACGAGACCTTCATCGTTCTGTAATGTCGCATTCTTCTCCGGTTCCGGCCGCAGAAATGGAGAATTTACTCCAGATAATAAGACAATTGTACGGCCTAGTTCTGCAATTGAATAATGAAAACGCTTTGCAATTGTTAAATGAAGTGCAATTGGCTGTTGTTCAGCAGATGCCAACGATTTCTAAAGCGTCTTTACAATCTGCAATAGAACCTTCTCCAATTCAAACAAAAAAACAGGAAGAAATACCTTCAATGGCAGCCGAAGAAAAAATGGATGATGTTAAACCATATTTTCAATCACCACCGGAGGACAAATCGCCTGAAAAAAAGCATATTGTTTCAGACATTCATGAAATGTTTCATGATGCACCTACAGTTGCCAATCGGTTTTCTGATCATCAAACAATTGCAGAGAAAATTGCCGGAAACGAAATAAAGAAAAGAGTTTCTGATAACCTTAAGTCTTCTGTTAAAGACATAAAATCGGCGATTGGAATCAATGAAAAATTTCAATTCATCAACCAACTTTTTAATGGAGATGCGAAAAAATATCATACAATTATCGATGAAATTAATGCTAGCCCTACCGCTGAAATAGCAATGAACAATATTCGGGAAATTTCTGATTCTAACAACTGGGAATCTCATCCCGTATCAGCAAAAGTGTTTTTAGAAATTATTGAAAGACGTTTTTCTGTCTGAACATGTCAAAACTTTTTTTAGTACCTACACCTGTCGGTAATTTGGAAGACATGACCCTCAGGGGAATTCGAATTCTGAAAGAGTCGTCTGTTATTCTTGCTGAAGACACGAGAACAAGCGGGCAACTTCTCAAGCATTTCGGAATAGAGAAAAAAATGCTTCCCTACCACCAGCATAATGAACATAAGGTCGTAAGCGATATCGTAGAAAGAATTGCATCAGGTGAAAATATTGCCTTAATAACCGATGCGGGAACTCCCGGAATTTCTGATCCGGGTTTTCTAATTGTTCGCGAATGTATTCGTCAGGGCGTTGAGGTAGAAACGCTTCCCGGCGCAACGGCATTTGTACCAGCACTTATAAATTCCGGACTTCCTTCCGATCGTTTTTGCTTTGAAGGGTTTCTTCCTTTAAAAAAAGGTAGAGCAACACGACTTGAAATATTAAAAGAAGAAGACCGTACAATGATATTTTATGAATCCCCTTATCGTTTATTAAAAACACTTCAACAGTTTATTAACACTTTCGGTGAAGAAAGGCTAGCTTCCGTATCCCGGGAAATTTCTAAAATGTTTGAAGAAAATAAACACGGAACCCTGGTCGAATGCCTGAACTATTTTTCTTCAAAAACGGTCAAAGGAGAAATAGTTATTGTAGTAGCAGGAAGGGGTTCCAAGTAAAGGTTAAAAGGTTAACGCAGATAAAAATCTAATTTATACTCCAACAGTTTTAACCTAAATTCAATATTATCCATTAATGAAATTGACCTGTAAAAACCCAATTTTTACATTGTATAATAAATAAATACTACATTTAATAAGTTTTTCAGATTCACGTTTACTTCATCTAATAAATGAGGTTATTTACGCTTTCATTTTTTCTTAAATTGCAAACAGAATGATAGACCTTGAGATAAGAGAAAAACGGTGGGTTCTTAAACCTGTAACAGATAAGGCGCTTGTCGCAACTTTATCTGCCGAGTTGGGAATAAATAAAATTCTGTCAACGCTTCTTGTTCAGCGAGGAATTAAAACTTTCGAAGAAGCAAGAAGATTTTTCCGCCCTTCTCTTGATGATCTTCATGATCCTTTCCTTATGAAAGACATGGACAAGGCTATTGATCGTATAGATGCGGCTATCAGCAATAAAGAAAAAATTCTTGTTTATGGTGATTATGATGTAGATGGAACTACGGCTGTTGCTTTAGTTTATTCTTTTCTCAAAAATCATTATGATCAGGTTGATTTTTATTTGCCAGACAGATATAAAGAAGGATATGGAATTTCAACTCAGGGGATAGAATACGCTGCAGCGAATAATATTAAGTTAATAATTGCTCTTGACTGCGGGATTAAATCAAAAGATAAAGTTTCACTGGCAAAAAGTTTTGGTATTGATTTTATTATTTGTGATCATCATCGCCCGGATGATTTTTTGCCGGAGGCAGTGGCAGTGCTTGATCCCAAAAGACTCGATGATGATTATCCATTCGATGAACTTTCCGGTTGTGGTATTGGCTTCAAATTAATTTCCGGGTATGTGAAGCGTCACAATATTCCATTCAGTGAGATCGAACAATACCTTGACCTTGTCGCTGTAAGCACTGCAGCCGATATTGTTCCTCTTATCGGTGAAAACAGGACGCTTGTTCATTTTGGACTTAAACGTCTTAATTATCATCCACGACATGGATTCAGAGCCATCCTTGAAATGGAAAAAGTTCCTCTTTTTTATGATGAACAACCAAATGGAAACAAAATACCACATTACAATCTTGCTGTCAATGAACTGGTTTTTATAATCGGACCACGTATAAATGCTGCCGGCCGCATACACGACGCCCGACACGCCGTCGATCTTTTAATTTCAGATAACACTTCCGAAGCCAATATCAATTCGCTTCGAATTAAAGAACATAATGACGAAAGGAAGAATCTCGATCTGAGAATTACTCAGGAAGCATTATCAATGGTTCAAAATGATCCATCGTTTTCGAAAAAAAAATCTACTGTACTTTTTAATCCTGAATGGCATAAAGGAGTAATTGGAATTGTTGCTTCACGACTTACAGAAAAATATTACAGACCAACAATCATACTTACTGAATCAAATGGAATGGCAACAGGATCCGCTCGCTCGGTGAGGGATTTTGATATTTACAATGCCATTGAATCTTGTAACTATTTGCTTGAACAATTCGGCGGACATATGTATGCGGCTGGGCTTACTATGAAAATTTCTAATATAGAAAAATTCAAAATAAAATTTGAAGAAATTGTTAATGAAACCATTGAAGAACGAAGTCTGATTCAGGAAATAGAGGTAGATTCTACGCTTAGTTTCAGTGATATTACTCCATCATTTTTCAGTGTACTTAGACAATTTTCACCATTCGGCCCTGGAAATATGAATCCGGTTTTTCGGACTGAAAATGTTCGAGATACCGGCATGTCAAGAATCGTTGGTAACAATCATTTAAAGCTAAACCTGGCTGAAGATGAAACTACCCGATTCGGATTTGATGGCATTGGCTTCCAGATGGGACAACATTATTCATTTATTTCCAGAAAAATCCCTTTTGATGTTTGCTATTCATTGGAAGAAAATTATTTTAATGGAAAAACAAATATTCAACTTAATGCAAAAGATATCCGAATGAAATAGTTCATTTACTGTCTTTTCCCCGATTTTCTTTAGTAAATAATTTAAGTGTATTAGGAATCATTTTTATAATTTCAAATTCCCCTTTATCAAATTAATTGTTGTTTTTGTCTTTACTTAAATTATTAAAAATGGATGTAACAAACGAAAGTATAATGCTGAAAAACAAAGCAGTCCAAAAGCCCTGTACATTAAAGCCATTAACAAGATAACTAGCTAAAAGGATTAATGCTGCATTAATTACAAGTAAAAACAAACCTAGAGTAATAATAGTAATTGGAATAGTAAGTATGACAAGAATCGGTTTAATTATAGCGTTTAAAACTGCCAGAACAGCAGCAACAATTACACCTGTTAGTGGTGAGTCTATATGAACTCCGGGAAGGAGAAGTGATGTGATAATCACTGCTAAAGCACTAATGATGAGCTGTGCCAGAAATTTCATACAAATTTTTTTTGAAAGATAGAGAATTTCGCTGAAAGATTTTAGTGATGGTAAATTTTCAATACTTATATTAAGGAAAGAAAACTTAATTATTTTTACAGCCCCAATCAGACTTTACTATGAACAATGATCTTGAGAATGGTCAAAAATTTTACAGAGATGTAATGACTTATTTTGATAAGGCCGCGGCCCTAACTGATTTTGAACCAGGGCTTCTGCACCAGATCAAAATTTGTAATAGCATCTATAAATTTTCTTTCCCACTTGAAGTAGACGGTAAACTTGAAGTGATCGAAGGAATTCGTGTGCAACACAGTCATCATAAAACACCAACCAAAGGTGGAATTCGTTACAGTGAATTTGTTAATGAAGATGAAGTAAAAGCACTAGCCACTTTGATGACGTTTAAATGCGCTGTTGTTGATGTTCCTTTCGGAGGTGCTAAAGGTGGTATTAAGGTTAATCCTCAAAATTATAAAGTAAAACACCTTGAAAGGATAACCCGGAGATATACAACGGAACTAATCAAAAAAAGTATGATCGGTGCAGGTATCGATGTGCCGGCACCTGATTATGGAAGCGGCCCCAGAGAAATGGCATGGATTGCTGATACCTATGCAACATTTAAATACGACGATATAAATGCTCTCGGTTGTGTTACCGGAAAACCTCTTGGACAAGGCGGTATTCATGGTCGGACAGAGGCAACAGGACAGGGATTATTCTTCGGTGTTCGTGAAGCATTAAGTAATACCGATGATATGAACAAAATCGGTCTTAAGCCAGGTATCGATGGTAAAAAAATAATTGTTCAGGGTCTTGGTAATGTTGGATTTTACTCTGCTAAATTTTGTATGGAAGGCGGAGGAATAATTATTGGAATATCCGAGCGCGAAGGAGGAATTTATAATGAAAATGGTCTCGATGTTGAATCAGTTTTTCAACATAGGAAGACGACAGGTTCCATTTTAAATTATCCGGGTGCTAAAAACGTTGCCGATCCAATGGCTGTATTGGAAATGGAATGTGATATTTTAATTCCTGCCGCTTTAGAAAATCAAATAACTAAAGACAATGCTCCGAACATAAAAGCAAAAATTATTGCTGAAGGAGCAAACGGTCCTGTGACAAAAAATGCAGAAGTAATTCTCAATCAGAAAAATATTTTAATTATTCCTGATCTCTACCTTAATGCTGGAGGCGTAACGGTTTCCTATTTTGAATGGTTAAAAAATCTTTCACATGTTCGATTCGGTCGTATGGAAAAACGCTTCCATGAAATGTCGAATATGGAATTGATAAGAGCAGTAGAAAAAAGTACCGGCAAAGCCCTCGATTCAAAAGAAAGATTGACTTTAACACATGGTGCAGATGAAATTGATCTTGTTCGATCTGGTCTTGAAGAAACAATGATCTTCGCTTACAATGAAATAAGAGAAATTAAAAAACAGGATAAAAGAATCGAAGATCTTCGAACAGCAGCATTCGTAAGTGGAATTCGGAAATTGGGAGTTAGCTACCAGGCACTTGGAATTTTTCCGTAAACCAGTACACGAGAATTCGTGTACACGTGTTCTCGCATAAATATCAGATAATCATCATTGCATCCCCATAGCTATAAAAACGGTATTTTTCTTTAATAGCAACTTTATAGGCATTCATGATGTTATCATAACCACCAAATCCTGCAACCATCATTAATAAAGTTGATTCAGGCATATGAAAATTAGTGATCATGCAATTTGCAACACTGAAATCATACGGTGGGAAAATAAATTTATTTGTCCAGCCATCAAATGGCTTCATTTCTCCCTGTGTAGAAACAGATGATTCTATCGCACGCATAACTGTTGTACCAACCGCACAAATTTTCTTTTTCTGTCCCTTTGCTTTATTTACAATGTTACAGGCTTCCTGTGTTATAATCACTTGTTCAGAATCCATTTTATGTTTGGTCAGGTCTTCAACTTCTACCGGACGAAAAGTTCCAAGCCCTACATGTAGTGTAACTTCTGCAAATTGAATTCCTTTTAATTCAAGTCTTTTAACCAATGGCATACTAAAATGTAAACCGGCAGTTGGAGCCGCTACAGCACCTTCATGACGTGCAAAAACAGTCTGATAACGTTCTACATCTTCAGGTTCTGCTTTCCGCTTGATGTATTTCGGTAAAGGAGTATTTCCAAGAATCGTAATTGTTTTTTTAAATTCTTCATAAGGACCATCAAATAAAAAACGCAATGTCCTTCCACGTGATGTAGTATTGTCTATTACCTCAGCTACTAAAAGGTCATCATCTCCGAAATATAATTTGTTACCAATTCGAATTTTTCTTGCAGGGTCAACTAAAACATCCCACAAACGACTTTCACGATTTAATTCACGTAAAAGAAAAACTTCAATCTTAGCACCGGTTTTCTCTTTGTTTCCATAGAGACGTGCAGGAAAAACTCTTGTATTATTGACAACCATTGTATCTCCTTCATTGAAATATGAAAGAATATCTTTAAAATATTTGTGATCAATTTTGCCGGTCTTTCTGTCAAGAACCATTAAACGGGCGTCTTCACGATTTTTAGCCGGATGAGTGGCTATCAAACTGTCTGGAACATTCACTTTAAACTGTGATAATTTCATAATAAGAAGGGGCTTTTAAAAAAGGGGAGATTTATAGGGGCGGCAAATATAATATACCAACACCCCCCTTGTAAAGGGTTTCCATTAATATTTTTATTTGACGTATAAGCTATTGAATATCCTGTTTTTCAATTAGTTGACTTAAAAAATCTTCCGGAGTAAGTGCATCTTCAAGAAGATAATTGCCAATTCTCGTTCTACAAAGCGCAGAAAGGTGCGCGCCGGCCGAAATTCGTTGTCCAAAATCGTGTGCTAATGAGCGAATATAAGTTCCTTTTGTGCAAACAATCCGGAAGTTAATTTCAGGTAATTTAATAGCCCTTATTTCAAAGGTTTTAACTTCAATTTCTTTTGCTGTCAATTCAAATTCCTCTCCTCTTCTTGCTTTTTCATAAGCTCTTTGCCCGTCTATTTTTTTAGCTGAATATATTGGCGGAATTTGCATCTGCATTCCATAAAAAGTCGCAGCAACAGAATAAATCAATTCAGGAGTAATATTTTCAATAGGAAGAAAACTATGGGTTGAAGTTTCAAGGTCATAAGAATCTGTCTGGGATCCAATTACAATAGTTCCCGTATATTCTTTTTCTGAATTTTGAATTTCACTGATTTGTCGAGTAAGTTTTCCGCTGCATAATACCAATAAACCTGTTGCTAACGGATCTAACGTACCGGCATGACCCACTTTTAATTTTTTTATTTCCAATCGATCTTTAGGAGATAACTCTCTTTTCCTTTCTTCTAATAATGGTTTTTTTAATTTTTTAACCACATCGAAAGATGTCCAACGGTAGGGTTTGTTGATAAGGATTATTCGGTCGGGCACGGGGGGAGGGGGGCAGGGGAGTGTAAAATACAAAATAAGATGTTTACATCATCTTAAGGTTATAGCCCATTGCATATAGTAAAAGTATAATAGTACCAATAGCAATTCGGTAATACCCAAATATTTTGAAACCGTGTTTAGTCAGGTAAGTAACAAAGGAGCGGATGGCTAACATTGCTACAATAAAAGCAACAATGTTTCCAATTAAAAGTAAAAAAATTTCCTCCTGTTTGATTCCTCCGCCATCTTTATAAAAATCAAACAGATCTTTTACAGTTGCTGCAAACATTGTTGGAACTGCTAGAAAGAAAGAAAATTCAGCCGCTGTTTTTTTATTTAACCCCTGGCTTAATCCACCTATGATGGTAGCTGCTGATCTCGAAACCCCCGGAATCATTGCAAGTACCTGAAAAACTCCGATCTTCAATGCTTGACTATCTGAAGGTAATTTTGATTCTCCTTTTTCCTCCGCTTTTCTAAACCATTTGTCTAATAAAAGAAATATCACGCCGCCAATTAATAATGCAAATGCTACCACTACTACATTTTCCAGCATTCGATCAATAAGTTTTTTTAAAAACAAACCGGCGATGACTGCAGGAATAAAAGCGATCAGGAGTTTTTTATAAAAATCAATGAATGATTTTTTATCCTTGCCAATTGGTAAAAATCGTTTTATATATAATACAACTACCGATAGCACAGCTCCAAGTTGAATTGCTACCGTAAATAATTTTGTGAAAGGCAATTCAGCTATTCCCATTACCGAGGAACCAATGATCATATGTCCTGTTGATGATACCGGTAGAAATTCGGTAAGACCTTCAATGATGGCAAGAATGATCGCTTGAAAAAAACTCATTTAATTCAAAAGTAAAATGTAATTAGTCCTTTACTTTTTTAACAATAGCATATACCTCAACAACAAAGCCGGCAATAACAAGAACCGGAGCAACAGTAATACGCATTGGACTGAATATGCTTGGATCCCAAACGGCAGGATCATCTGAACCTCCACCCGCCATAAAAACAAAACCCAAAAAAATTAAACCTAATCCTGTAAGCATTAAAATATAATTTTCTCTACCAAAAGGGAAATCAACAACTTGCTTTGCTTCTTTTTTTGCCATTATTAATGGAGGTTTTAATTAAGTGCAATAATAAGTAATTCGTTGATTTATTGATTGAGTTATTT
>JANLOW010000069.1:0-12165 GCA_031366785.1 Bacteroidota bacterium
TAAGGTTAGTCGTTATAGCACTGTCACAACCGGCAGCATTTGTAATATGTGTAATGTATGTTCCTGCTGTAGTTTTTGCTGTTCCACCTGGAGGCGTATAACTAGAACCGTTACAAATAGAAATGTTTGCTGTGCTGGATGAATTTGGAATTACAATAAGGTTTGTCGTTATGGCACTATCACAACCTGCAGCATTTGAAATGTGTGTAATGTATGTACCTGAAATAGTTTTTGGTGTTCCACCCGGAGGCGTATAGCTTGAGCCGTTACAGATAGAAATGTTTGCTGTGCTGGATGAATTTGGAATTACCGTGAGGTTAGTCGTAATAGCACTGTCACAACCGGCAGCATTTGTAATATGTGTAATGTATGTTCCTGAAATAGTTTTTGGTGTTCCACCCGGTGGAGTATAGCTTGAGCCGTTACAGATAGAAATGTTTGCTGTGCTGAATGAATTTGGAATCACCGTTAGGTTAGTCGTTATAGCACTGTCACAACCGGCAGCATTTGAAATGTGTGTAATGTATGTACCTGAAATAGTTTTTGGTGTTCCACCCGGTGGCGTATAGCTTGAACCGTTACAGATAGAAATGTTTGCTGTGCTGGATGAATTTGGAATCACCGTTAGGTTAGTCGTTATAGCACTGTCACAACCGGCAGCATTTGAAATGTGTGTAATGTATGTACCTGAAATAGTTTTTGGTGTTCCACCCGGAGGAATATAACTTGAACCGTTACAGATAGAAATATTTGCTGTTCTGGATGAATTTGGAATCACAGTAAGGTTTGTAGTAATTGTACTGTCACATCCTGCTGTATTTGGAATTACTGTGACATACGTTCCAGAGGTTGTTTGAGCACTTCCACCAGGAGGGGAATAACTCTGACCATTACAAATTGAAATATTTGCCGTCGAAGTTGTATGTGGATTTACTGTAAGATTAGTAGTTATTGAACTATCACATCCTGCTGTATTTGGAATAACAGTTACATATGTTCCTGTTGTTGTTTGTGCTGTTCCTCCAGGTGGTGTATAACTTTGTCCGTTGCAGATTGAAATGTTTGCTGTACTGCTTGTATTTGGAATAATGGTTAGATTTGTAGTAATAGTACTGTCACATCCATTTGTATTCGGAATATTTGTGATATAAGTTCCTGAAGTAGTTTGTGCTGTTCCTCCGGGAGGAGTATAACTCTGTCCGCTGCAAATGGAAGTATCTGTTGTACTAGAAGTATTCGGTAGTATTGTGAGGTTTGTAGTAATCATACTATCACATCCTGCAACGTTTGAAATATGGGTGATGTAGGTACCAGCAGTTGTCTGAACACTTCCGCCCGGCGGTGTATAACTTTGGCCATTGCAAATAAAGATATTTGCCGTATTGAAAGTATTTGCTAAAACATTTAAGTTTACTGTATTGGAAAAAACAACAGAGTGGCAATAAGTTGTAATTTTAACTTTATAGTTTGATGAAGGATCAGCAATGCTTACCGGATTTATTGTAAGCGTAGGCGTTGTAGTTCCATTAAAAATTCCTCCATCGATAATTGCTATTCCGTTTTTCATCCATTGGTATGACATATTAAAACCAGTAGCATTTGTGCTAAAAATAGCTGAAGATCCGGTACAAATAAATTGCGCAACCGGTTGAGTATTTATTACAGGTGGCAAGCTTACTATTAAATCAGCCGTAGAAGTAGTTCCTCCTCCGGGCAAAGGATTTTGAACATCAATTAATTTAATGCCTGTTGAGGTTATGTCTGTAGCAAGAATTGTTGCTTGTAATTGTGTTGCACTTATAAATGTAGTGGCTCTGTTAATGCCATTTATTCTTACTAAACAAGAGCTGTTGAAGTTTGACCCATTGACCGTTAATGTAAAATTAGATCCACCCGTCAATACACATTCCGGAGAAATTGCAATGTTTGTAACTTGGAAAATATTACTGGTTCCTGTTTCTGAACCGCTCGTTCGTGTTGCAGTAATTGTAAAATTTCCCAGATTTGAAATTGTAATTGCTTTCGGTGATAATACACCTGCTGAAAATGCTGCACTTGTTCCGCTTCCCGTTGTTAATGTTCCTGTTGAAGTAATATTTACTGTTCCTGTGAAAGTGTTTACCCCACTGGTACATGCATTGTTATTTGCATCTCTTGCAGTTATTTTTATATTAAAAGTAAGTCCGGCAATATGTGTTCCTATATTTCCACCACCAACATCTTCAATTAGAAAATTATTAACTACACCCGGATCAACCGTGAAGGAATTGCTTGTTCCTGTTTGAGCTCCGCCGGTAGTGCGTGTTGCTATAATCGTAAAATTACCTGTATTGGAGATTCTAACACTTTGAGAAGCTAAAACACCGGCAAACAATGTCCCTGTTATTCCGCCCCCTGATGATAATATACCGGTTGATGTAAGTGTGACCGTACCCGTATAAACATTCGGGCCTGTATTACAAATATTATTTTCAGCATCCATTGCTGTAGCTTTTATACTAAAGGCTGTGCTGGCAATTTGTAAACCGATATTTCCGCCTACAGCTGATTCCACCAAAAATTTACTGACGGCCCCGGGATTGACAAGTAAGCTTGAACTTATAATTCCTGTTACTGTTCCATCAGTTACAGTTAAGGTTGTAGTCTCTACTTTTTTTAATGTTGTTGTCAGTGTTGTTGTCGATTTACCGGAGGTGAATGAAACCGAAGTTGTATAGGTTGGTGAAGTTAAACCATTGGTTGGACCACTGTATGTAATTGTTTTTATTCCTGTATATGTAGTAGCAACATTATTAAATTGGTCAATGGCTGTAATTTTTGAAATTGTAAAACTTGTTCCTGCTATTTGGTTTGTAACCGTTCCGGTATTTCCACTTCCCGCCATTGTTACAGCATCAGTATATGTTTGTCCCGGTAATGAAAGAATTAGTCGGTTTACTACGCCATCTTTTTGAGACAAAGTACCCAAATTTGTACCTGTTACACAGCCTGCTATTACAGTTGTTCCGCTTTTTGTGATGTTTCCGGCTCCTGTAACATTGGCTCCATCAATAGCCATTACCTGAACTCCTGCAATTGTTAAAACATCTGTCTTTGTTATTCCGCCAACTGAAATTTGAACTGTAATTGCATTAGTTGTTTTTGATAAAATGGTAGCGCTTGAAATATCTCTTCCTAGTGTAAACGTTGAAGTAATTGCTGCGGCAGGGTTAAATGTCCATCCTGTTGGCACATTCAGAATCACTGTTACATTCGTTCCTGCAGCAAAGTCGGTGATTACACCTTCCGTCAATTTAATACTGCCAAGTGTCGTATATCCAGGCACCAATGCATTAGTAGCTTTATCAGCTGAAATGGATGTACCTAATGTGGCTTTAGTAATGGTAACATTTGCAAATATTGATTCTGTTTCTAAGAATATAAATGTAAATAAAAGCAGAATTGTTTTTAATATATTAATAAACATGCGTTTCATTTGTATTGTTATATTTAAATTCATTTCTGTTTTGTTGATATTTATATTAAATGATTTTTTTAACTCAATTGTATTTAAATTATTTAAATTGAATTAATTTTATAAATGATTTGTAGTGAAGCGTTAGAAATATATTCTTGTTTACAAATTGAAATTGTATTTTGAGCACTTTATTAAATTATATCCTGATATTATTACATAGAAAAAAGAAAAAAGATCTTTATATTTGACCTTTTAATCACATTTTGCTATATTTAATTCATGTAATTAGTTAAATTCAGTAAGAATTATTACAATAATATTTTTCATTTTCACCTATAAAATTTAACTTAAATGGTGATCAAAATAATTATTCTTTGATTTTATTATAATTCTTTGATTTTATTTTTTATTTTTTTATATTATTGTAATAAATTATTACACCTATTTAATCAGCGCAGTGATGCCTTTTGTTTGAACCAATTTAAGCCTTACTTGATAAATTTGAAAAACATTAGGATATTAATTTGTTTTATGTTTTAAAAAAAATATCCAAAACAATTGTCTGACTTTAAATAAATTATTATGATGAAAAATATTATTATTACCGGAACAAATGGAATGATTGGAAATCTTATATTAAATTATTGTTTCAATAGAAGTGATGTAAATACAATAACATCTATTACAAGAAAAAAAACGGGCATTGTACATCCGAAACTCATCGAAGTTTTACATGATAATTTTTCAGATTTCGCCAACATTAAAGAATATTTTAAGAACCAGCAAATTTGTTTTTATTGCCTCGGTGTTTATACCGGTCAGGTTCCTAAAGAAGAGTTTAATAAAATTACAGTTGATTATACTAAATGCTTTGCTGAAGAATTAAGAAGGTGTAATAATGAAACGGTATTTTGTTTTCTTAGCGGGCAAGGTGCTGACTCAAAAGAGAAAAGCAGGATCATGTTTGCACGAGATAAAGGCATTGCTGAAAACATATTGTTGAAACTTAATTTTAAGAAAACATACATTTTCAGGCCCGGTTATATTTATCCTGTTACCCCACGGAAGGAGCCCAATTTTATTTATCGCTTAATGCGCATACTTTATAAAATATTTTTCAAAATATTTCCTGAAATGGGAGTAACCTCTGAAAAATTAGCAAAGACGATGGTTGAGGTCGCTTTTCAGCAAGGGGAGCAGGTGATTTTTGAAAATAAAAGAATCAGGCTTTTCAATTTGTATGATGTTGTAGTTAATAAATAGTGGGAAAAGAAAGTAATAAAAAGCATTTACTCAGGTAAGCGCCTCTTCAAAATACTTCCAAACAACGTCATCTGGTACAGGAGCAATTAAACTAATGGATTCTTTTCTTACCGGATGTATAAAATCAATTTTTCGTGCGTGGAGATGAATGGAGCCATCTGCATTACTTCTTGGAAAACCATATTTTAAATCCCCCTTAATCTGGCAGCCAATTGCCGCCAATTGTACTCTTATCTGGTGATGCCGTCCTGTTTCTGGAGCAACTTCAATCAAATAAAAATTATCAGATTGGCCTATTACTTTATAATCAAGCCACGAACGCAATGAACCTGACACTTCGTGATCGTATGCTTTGCTTTTATTTTTCGCTTCATCTTTTTTCAGATAATGAATAAGTGTTCCCGATTCTTCCGGTGGCTTGTTTTTAACTACTGCCCAATACGTCTTTTTTATTTTCTTCTCTCTGAACAGCTCATTCATTCTTACCAAAGCTTTGCTTGTTTTAGCAAAAATAACAATACCGCTAACCGGTCGGTCAATTCGGTGAACTACACCAATAAAAGCAGATCCAGGCTTCTGTAATTTTTCTTTTAAATAATCTTTAATGACTTCACTCATCGGTTTATCTCCTGTTTTATCCCCTTGCACGATTTCGCCGGGCATTTTATTCAGAGCAATAAGATGATTGTCTTCAAAAAGAATATTTTCCATTAATCCTTCATACGTATAAATTGTTAAAAAGATATATTTTAAACTTATAAATTCAACGTATTAATATTCTATAATGCTTTAATTTGTTGACAATATTTTTTCGGATTTGGGACTCATTTCTGTAATTTAGATAATGATGGTCAATTATTCTTTTTTCGAAGCCATTTTGTTAATTTTTTAAAAAAATCTTCTTTCCTTGGCTTAGCTTTTCCATCATGCGTAAGTTTATTGTCGAAATGAAATTGAAGTTCATTAGCATATTTACTTTTCTCAATATCTCCTATCTTCAATTTTTTTATAAATAAATGAATGTTGTTGTTTAAAATACTGTTTATGGAAATTGTCTGATATTCACTTCTGCCATTCATTTGCTCATTTTCATTTATTTCCTGTTTGCCGTTTTCCGAAAAATAATCAGCATGCATTATTCTTGGATTTAGTTTTTTCAACCGGTTACTTCCCCTTTTTTCATTTCGCCATGGATTTTCATTTTTGAATAATTGATCAAGTAAAAAATCTTTCTTCCAGAGTGTAACCTGATGCGACATTAAAAATTTTGATTCTGTATTGTTGATTTCTGAAATATTAAATCCTTCAATGAAAATATTTGTAGCTTTAGTCTTGTAAACTTCAGAACTATTTAATTTTACTTGTCTCCAATTATGTTCAATAGCCTGTTGAAATAACTGAGTAAAAAATTTCTCATTTACATTTTTTGTTAACCACATATCTTCCTGAAAATATAAGATATAATCTTCTTTTACATTTTCTATTAGTAATTTGGTAAGCCGGTCAGACCATTCCCCTTTGCCTGATTTAATATTTTTAAAACCGGCAATATCTGCATCAATTTCTTCTGTGGCAAAATAGTAATTGCATAGAATATTAAAATCCCAATGCCTGGAAAAAAAATATTCAAACCCTTTATAAAGAAATTCATAACGATCACAAGAATGTACTATTAATGCTACTTTTTTTTGTTCCGCTTCCACATGTTCTATTTTTCCTTAAGTATATTTAATTATAAAATAAATACCATATTCATTTATAAAATTGTCAAGATCCAGTAACGATTTATGATTAACGAATTACGATTAATAATTAACGAACAAGGATTAACGAATTACGATTAATGATTAACGAATTTCGATTAATGAATTACGATTAATGAACTACGAACAAGGATTAACGATTAACGATTTACTAATAACCCCAACCTCTAATACTGCTCCTTAATATTCGGAAAATCTTCACTTTTTACATCTTTGATATAATTCTCCGTAGCTTTTTTAATTTCATCATAAAGGCTCAAATATCTTCGGAGAAAACGAGGATTAAATTCATGTGTGATTCCAAGCATATCGTGCAAAACGAGCACCTGTCCATCTACTTTGCCGCCAGCACCAATTCCAATTACCGGAATTTTAATTTCACCCGCTACTTGTTCTGCTAAATGTGCCGGTATTTTTTCCAGAACAATGGCAAAGCAACCACTCTCTGCTAATATATGTGCATCTTCTATAAGACGTTTTGCTTCCGAATCCTCTTTGGCACGGACAACATACGTTCCGAATTTGTATATAGATTGTGGTGTTAATCCAAGATGCCCCATAACAGGTACACCTGCAGATAATATTCTTTCTACCGAATCTTTTACCTCACGGCCGCCTTCCATTTTTACTGCATGAGCACCGGATTCTTTCATAATCCTTATAGAAGAATTCAAAGCCTCTTTTGAATTACCCTGATAAGACCCAAAAGGAAGATCAACAACTACCAATGCTCTTTTAACGGCTCTAACCACAGAGCTGGCATGGTAAATCATCTGGTCGAGTGTAATTGGCAGTGTTGTATCATGTCCGGCCATTACATTAGAAGCCGAATCACCCACCAGTAAAACATCGATACCGGCATCATCAAGAATCCGGGCAAGCGAAAAATCATAAGCTGTAAGCATGCTGATTTTCTCACCCCTTTTTTTCATTTCCTGGAGTGTATGAGTGGTAACTTTTCTATCTTCTGACCGGCTTGCTATAGACATATTCAAATTTTTTAAAATGTTATTGTTTACTTAATATTTAAGGTGCAATAATCTGAAAATTATTTCATTTTAAGATTTAATTCATACTATTAAGCAAATCAGCAGATATAATGTAATCAGTGGATTGACTTAATTGTTAAAATCAATCGTCAAAACTACAAATTACTTCATTGTAAGCTAAAAAAAAATTAGATTTGTGCCAATGAAAAAGATCGCTTCTGTATATTTTCTAATTATTCTTCTTTATGGATGTTCAACTGATTTTGATGTTATTGCTCCATACAAGGAAGTAATTGTTGTTGATGGCTTATTAAATGCCATTGATTCTATTCAGTATGTAAAAATTAGTAAAGCGTTTCTCGGAGAAGGCAATGCTTATGTAATGGCCAAAGAATCGGACTCTATAAATTTTGCTGATGTCCTCGATGTAAAAATGGAAAGAATCATTAATAAACAAGTACTGGAAACTTTTGATCTAACTCGTTCCGAATTAAATAATAAAGATTCAGGAACTTTTGCCTACCCATTTCATATTTTATATACTACAAACCATCCCATATTACAGGACGGCAGCGAATATAAAATTAAGGTCACAAACAGACAAACTGGTACAACAGTTTCATCCCAAACTAAAATAGTAAAGGATGTAACTATAAGTTCTCCCTTACCAAAACCTTCTCCACTTGGCGACAGTATCGATTTAGCCACAGCAGGAAATTCTCCATCTTATGTAATATTCGCCCCCGGAGCGAATTCGAAAATATTTGACTTAATTATCCGCTTTCATTATAGAGAAATTGACCCCTTAGGAGTTTCAACAGAACACAGTATTGATTGGAATTTTGCCGATAGAAATAGTACAATAACTCCTTTAACAATTAATTATAAATTTTTTAAATATGAACTGCTTTATGTCATTGGAACAAATATACCTGACAAACAAGGTTATGTTCGTCGCATAGATTCTTTAAGTAATGGTAAACGACCTTATGAATTTATTTTAATTCAGGGCACAGAGGATCTTCAAACATATTATCAACTTCAACAACCTTCAACTGGTATCGTACAGGAACTTCCAATTTTTTCAACAGTTGAAAACGGATTAGGTTTATTTACCAGTCGTATTGTACATTCTATTAATTACTTTCCAAATAGCATTACCCAAGCCGCATTTGATACCAGCGTTTCTACTCGGAATAAGAATTTCCAATTTCGTTAAATGCCTCTTTGGCATCATTTTTTGGCTCATTTTCGGACTTTTTCAATCAACTGACATTATTACGTATAAATAGTGCATGGCATTATGATTGACTTTCGCCATTGAACACAAAAATTTAATTTATAAATTCTATACAAAAATAATTATGAGAAAAGTAATTGGAATAGACCTTGGAACGACAAATAGCTGCGTTTCGGTAATGGAAGGCAATGAGCCCGTTGTAATTCCTAATAGTGAAGGTCGTCGCACGACACCTTCAATCGTAGCCTTCCTTGATAATGGAGAGCGAAAAGTTGGCGATCCGGCAAAAAGACAGGCAATAACAAATCCTAAAAACACCATTTCTTCCATTAAGCGTTTTATGGGAGAAACTTTTGATCAAATATTAAAAGAAAAAGAACGCGTCCCATTTGAAGTTGTAAAAGGAGAAAACAATACACCAAGAGTAAAAATTGGTGACAGAATGTATACTCCTCAGGAGATATCAGCTCTTGTTTTACAGAAGATGAAAAAAACAGCTGAAGATTACCTGGGTTATGAAGTTTCTGAAGCTGTAATTACAGTACCGGCTTATTTTAACGATAGCCAGCGTCAGGCAACAAAAGAAGCAGGTGAAATTGCCGGACTTAAAGTTTTGAGAATAATCAATGAGCCAACAGCTGCTGCGCTTGCATATGGTCTCGATAAAAAAGGAAAAGATGAGAAGATTGCAGTATTTGATTTAGGAGGAGGAACATTTGATATTTCAATTCTTGAATTAGGTGATGGTGTATTCGAAGTAAAATCTACAAACGGTGATACACACTTAGGCGGTGATGATTTTGATCAGAAAATAATTGACTGGTTAGCCGATGAGTTTAAAAAAGATGAAGGCATTGATCTTCGTCGTGATCCAATGGCTTTACAACGTTTGAAAGAATCTGCTGAGAAAGCTAAAATAGAATTATCGAGTTCAGCACAGACAGAAATAAATCTTCCATACATAATGCCGGTTGATGGAATTCCAAAACACTTAGTAAAAACATTAACACGCGCTAAGTTTGAACAACTGTGCGATGATTTAATACAACGAACACTGGGTCCATGCAAAAAAGCACTTGCCGATTCAGGACTAAAATCAGAACAGATTGATGAAGTTATTTTAGTCGGAGGCTCTACACGAATTCCTGCCATTCAGCAACTCGTAGAAAAATTCTTCGGAAAAACTCCACACAAAGGAGTGAATCCGGATGAAGTAGTAGCTATCGGTGCAGCCATTCAAGGTGCGGTTCTTACAGGTGAAGTTAAAGATGTTCTTCTTTTAGATGTTACACCACTTTCACTTGGTATAGAAACAATGGGCGGAGTTTTAACAAAACTTATCGAATCAAATACAACCATACCTACGAAAAAGAGTGAAGTGTTTTCGACAGCGTCCGATAATCAGCCTTCAGTAGAAATTCATATTCTTCAGGGTGAGCGTCCGATGGCAAAAGATAATCGTACAATTGGTCGTTTCCATCTCGATGGTATTCCACCTTCATCGCGCGGCATTCCACAAATCGAAGTTACTTTCGATATCGATGCCAATGGTATTCTTCATGTAACAGCAAAAGATAAAGCCACAGGCAAATCTCAAAACATCCGTATTGAAGCATCATCAGGATTAAGCGATGAAGAAATCAAAAAGATGAAAGCAGAAGCAGAATCGAATGCCGATGCAGATCGTAAAGTGAAAGAAGAAGCTGAAAAAATTAATCAGGCGGATTCACTTATTTTCCAGACAGAAAAACAATTGAAAGATTACGGAGATAAACTTTCTGCAGGAAATAAAGAAACGATACAAAAAGCATTAAGTGAATTGAAGGATGCACATAAAGAAAAAAATGCAGCTTCCATTGAAACGTCGATGACTGCTTTAAATACAGCATGGCAAGCAGCTTCTGAAGAAATGTATAAAGCAACTCAGAATGCAACACCTCCTGATGGACAACAAGGGCAACCTTCAGGTGACCCTGGTCAACAAAAATCGGATGCCGAAGTTACCGATGTTGACTTTGAAGAAGTAAAGGAAGAGAAGAAGTAAATTTTAGTTAGTATGTTAGAAAGAGAGACTGAAGAGTCTCTCTTTTTTTTGACCTTGAAAGGAAGGATTTTAGGATTTTCTCCTGTTCAGCGGAATCCTTTGTTGGGCCAAGTTTTAAGCGCGACCCTAGCACTTTAATCAAAGACATAAGCCAATCTTGAGCGCGCGACTTAGTCCACGATGCAGCAGTGATATGCTTTTTAGTTTGGAAATAGTATCTTCGCATGAACTATTCTTTCACATATTCAAACGATGAGCCTTGATTTGTGGATCTCAGATCCACAACTAAAAAACAACGGATTGCAAATCCGTCGAAGTGAGTGTTTGGTTTTATTAGAAGTTGATAAGCATATCCTTCGTAGCTGAGGGCAATTGTTTGTTTTTAATGAGATGATGATAAGTATATCCTTCGCAGCTGAGGGGATTTTTTTAATGATTTAAATTCGGATTGATAATGAAAGAGGTATTATTTTTTGGAATTATATTATTAATTTTTGTCGCATTGAGCCGAAGTGTATTTCACTTTTTTGTTAAAATAAAAAACAAATTTGTTTTTGTTTTTGGGACATTTTTATATTTCTTAAGTGCATATTATTTAATTTCAGCGGCAAATAAATTTAACTTTTATCTTAGGGAAAAAGGGATACTTCTTGATCTTGGACATGCAAACATATTGCTAATATTTATTTTATTTATATGTTTTATTATTGCAATTATTAATATTGTAATTATTGAATCTAAACGAAGGAAGAGAATTAATAGAGAAAATAAATAATTCATCTTGTGTAAAATATATTGAAATAAATATTTCCTCTACGAATTAACATCATGAAAAATGATCAGGCAATATGGACTTCCAAGCTGTGTCGAATTTATCTCTTTAACTGAATCAACCTATAAATCATCCGTCGAATCTTCGTTTTGAGATTACCGATCATCTTGGAAGTGTTCGCGCTGTAGTAAGTGGTGTTAAGAAAACAAGTGGAGATGCAGACATAGTTTCTCTCACCGATTACCACGAATTCGGCATGGCTATGCGTTTAAGATCTTTTGCCAACTATCGTTACGGCTACCAGGGCAGCGAAAAAGAAAGTGGAGTTGCAGGAATGTACACGACAGATTTTAGAATGCTGGATGTTAGGATTGGTAGATGGTTTATGCCGGATCCGATTTTTGATTCTGGCGTATCTCCCTATAGCAGCATGGATAATAATCTCAGCTCTGGCAGTTTCTCCGTAGTTGGGCGAAGTCTTAAGCGCGACCCTAGCACTTTAATCAAAGACAATAAGCCAATCTTGAGCGCGCGACTTCGTCCACGATGCAGCAGTGATATGCTTTTTAGTTTGGAAATAGTATCTTCGCATGAACTATTCTTTCACATATTCAAACGATGAGCCTTGATTTGTGGA
>JANLOW010000086.1:0-7193 GCA_031366785.1 Bacteroidota bacterium
GATTCGGCATAATTTCTTGCATCTGTTACCTGCTCGTTAAGGCCAACTAATTCATGGTTTAAAACCGTAAGTTCTTCGTTGGTGCTTTGTAATTCTTCTTTGCTGGTCTCTAATTCCTCGTTCAGGCTCTGCAATTCTTCGCTGCCGCTTAGCAATTCTTCATTGGCACTTTGCAGTTCTTCGTTAGATGCTTCCTGGTCTTCGGTTATGCTGCGCATATCTTCACGGGCCTGTGCCAGTTCCTGTTCTAACATTTGTATGCGAATATCTTTTTCGTCTTTTTTTGTTTTGGCGGAAGTTTTTTTCTTGTGGCTTATTGCTGATTCATCCGTGTCATTTGAATTATTATCGTGAAAGAGTATTAGGTAATAAGGTTCCAGGGTATTGGGCAGTGGAATGGCTTCAATGGAAATATTGCGGAGGCTGCCGTTTACTTGCACGGGGATATTTTCTTTTATAACTTTTGCCTTATCTTTTTTTGCTTTGTGCAAAATGTTGCGCAGCTCAAAAGCCAATCCGTTTTTTGCCATCAACAATAAATTATGGCTGGGTTTGCCAGGCGCCTGTTCTAAATAGTTTGCAGTGTTACCGCGGAAATGTACAATGTCCATTGTTTCGCTTACTACTACTCCGGCCGGGGTGTATTTTGTAAGTAAAATATCATCAGCCGTTTTTTGAAAGTCGGTGCGGTTCCGATAGCTATCGGAATCGCTTTTGGAATATTCATTTGCACGGCTCAAAATTTGTTCGCTTCGCTGGCTTGTTACTTGGATAAACCTGCCGGGCGCATCTTTTCGGGTATATAATTTATCGTTTTTTCCTTCGGCAGCAAATAGGTCGGGAACACCACTGGTGGTTTCTGATTTTCCAAGTAATAAAAAACCTTTTGGGTTTAGAGCATAATGAAAGGTGGTAAGCGCCTTCTTCTGTAAATATGGCTCCATATAAATAAGCACATTGCGGCAGCTTATACAATCCATCTTGCCAAAAGGAGGGTCTTTTAAAAAATTGTGGTGAGCAAACACACACATATCCCTAATGCTTTTATTTACCTGGTAGCCGCCATTGGTTTTTGAAAAATACTCCTTTAGTCGCTGAGGCGATACATCATCTACTTCGCTTTTTTCATAGATACCGGTTCGGGCTTTTGTAATTGCAGGTTCGCTAAGGTCGGTGCCAAAAACTTGTATTCTTTCATGATTGTCGCCTAAAAATTCTTTAAAGCAAATAGCAAAAGAATACACCTCTTGGCCGGTGCTGCAGCCTGCCACCCATATTCGTGTAATTTCCCCGGGTACTTTATTTTTTATAATGGTTGGAAAAACATTTTCGCATAAATTATCGAAAACTTTTTTGTCGCGGAAAAAAGAAGTTACCGGTATTAATAAATCCTGATATAATAAATCCTGTTCTTGAATATTTCCCCTTAAAAATTTTAGATAGTGGGCAGGCTCTTCATCTTTATTTACCACCATCCTGCGAAGTATCCTGCGACGGATAGTAGTTTGTTTGTAATACGTAAAGTCCACGCCTTTTCGGATCCGCAACAAAGAGAGAATTTGTTTAAAAACATCTTCCTCTTGTTTTGGAATGTTTTGCAGATAATCGTCACTGAACATTATTTTACTGGTTACTTCTAAAAGTTTTTGTGGTATTTCTTCCGGTGGAAGAATAAAATCGACCACACCAGCCTGCACTGCACTGTTCGGCATACTATCATATTCTGCAGATGCTTCATCCTGTGCGAACGTTATGCCCCCCTGATCTTTAATGGCTTTCAATCCCAATGTTCCATCGGAAGCAGTACCCGATAACACTACACCGATAGCATGTGTTTGATGAACTTCAGCAAGCGAATTAAAGAAAAGGTCAATGGGCAGGTTTCGTTCATTGTTGCTTTTTGCTGGACGGGGGGCAAGCAGTAAAACACCATCCGTTGCCACCATCATTTTGTTGCTGGGTATAACGTAAATATGGTTGGGCTGCACTTTAATATCATCAGCAATTTCAATCACAGGAATACTTGTTACTTTTTGCAAGATTTCTGGTAAAAGGCTTTCATGATTAGGGTCTAAATGTTGTACCAACACATAAGCCATTCCCGAATTTTCCGGAATTGCTTTGAGTAGTCTTTTAAATGCATCAAGTCCACCTGCCGATGCTCCTATCCCTACTACAGGAAAAAGGTTGGATGATTCAATTGGTGGATTTGACAATGACTCATTACTGCTTTTAATCTTTGGAGTAGATTTTTTTTCATTAGTAGATGCTGATTTCATTTTCATTTTTATTAAGGTTCCAGCCCGGCTTCATTATTCAGCTTACTAGTATTAATTAATATTTTCTTCATCGATTAATAAAAGTTGAAATTGCCAGATAAAATTTCACAAATTTTAAGTCGATTATGACTATTTGTAAATGTACTGTTTACAAATTTTACGAATGTATTTAAATCGTAATTATGCTCATTTTATCAATCTATCGAGCAATAGTCTGATAAACAAGTTATTATTCAAAGAAAAATCGACAAAAAAACCGCATTTTTAAATTAATTTCAGGGTTTTGTCATAAAAATGATATTAAAATTCAACTTTAGTTTCCTATTTGAATTGAAGCATTATCTTTGCCGCCCGATTAAATAATACATTAATATTCAAAGAAATGACAAAAGCAGAACTGGTTGCTGAAATCAGCACAAAAACCGGTATAGAAAAGACGGTAACATTACAAGCTGTAGAAGCAGCAATGAAAGTGATTAAGAATACAATGACCGATGGAGAGAATGTTTATCTGCGTGGTTTTGGTTCTTTTATCGTTAAGCGAAGAGCACAAAAACTTGGAAGAATAATTTCGAAGAATACGACGATAATTATTCCTGAGCATAATATCCCTGCTTTTAAGCCTGCTAAGACTTTCGCGAACAAGGTTAAAAATGCGAAGATCAAAAAGAATCAGACAACAGAAGCAATTGACTGATTAAGATGCGAACGGGCAGCAAACAATTACTGCTGATAGCCGGTGCAACGCTACTTACTGCGGCACTTTATTTTGCTCCAAAAAAAACGGAGAAAAATACTCCAATTGATAATAAAAGCGAAGTATTTTCTTTTGATGCTTTTGTAAATGAAGCTAAAGGGCAATTAAAGAGGCAGGAAGTAGAAAAAATAAATGAAGTTGAAGGAGCTCTTAAAAAAGATCCTACTTCAAATCGTTTAACCGATTCTCTCGGAAAGATGTGGGATAAGCTGCAAATGCCGCAAATCTCTTCTCATTATTTCGAGATAAATGCAGAAAATAATCCGGACGAAAAATCATGGATTAATGTTGCATACCGGTATTACGATGCTTTTAGAATGACTGACGATTCAACAATCCGGAAAATTTTTGTTGAAAAAGCCATTTCATCCTATCAAAAAGTTCTTTCTATTAATCCGGAAAACCTAGATGCAAAAACAGACCTTGGTTTATGTTATGCTGAAGGCACATCTTCTCCAATGAAAGGGATTTTACTTTTAAGAGAAGTTGTTGCTAAAAATCCGGAACATGAAATGGCTCAGTTTAATCTAGGTATATTGTCTGTAAAGTCCGGACAATATGAAAAAGCGATTGAAAGATTTCAAAAAGTCCTTGAAGTTAATCCATCGAATAAAGAAGCAAGATTTCTACTTGGTCGTACTTATTCAGCCATAGGGAAAAAAGACATTGCTTTAGAGAATTTAAATATGATAAAGGATTCAAAAGATCCTCGTTTTAATGAAGAAGTAAAAATTTTAATTAATCAAATTAATAACAATTAAACACTCAGCACATGCCAAGCGGTAAGAAAAGAAAAAGACATAAGATGGCAACGCATAAGCGTAAGAAACGTCTTAGAAAGAACAGACATAAGAAAAAATCAAGGTAGTTTATTATTCAATATTCAGTATTCAATTTTAATTAAGGGATTACTGAATATTGAATATTTTATACAGTTGATTGTTGCGCTTAATTTAAAAAAAATCGTTGGCTTTTCGGAAAAATTCGTGGTATGTGATGCGTCTCATACCGACCATAACTCCGACGATGTGTATGCGTAAAATGTTTTGTAAACTGTTCTGTGTTTTTCTACATACTTTCTGTCTATGATTGAAGTGTTTGTAAAAACCTTTTAATTGAACAACGAATTAGTAATCAATTCAACACCTGATGAAGTAACAATTGCATTAATTGAAAACAATCATCTTGTTGAATTAAACAGTGAAAAAAAAGATCAGCGCTTTCAGGTCGGAGATATTTATCTCGGTCGCGTTAAGAAACTGATTCAGGGCTTAAATGCCGCTTTCGTGGATGTCGGTCACGAGAAGGATGCTTTTTTGCATTATCTCGACCTCGGCCCGCAGGTGCAATCGCTCCTTAAACTCATACGGCTTACAACTACCGGAAAAAATCCGGATCCAATGCTGAGTAATTTTCAGTTGGATAAAGATATCGATAAGGGTGGGAAAATCACTAATGTACTTTCTCCCAATCAATGGGCTTTAGTGCAGGTAGCTAAAGAACCAATATCATCGAAAGGACCGCGCGTTACTTCTGAAATTTCATTGGCCGGCCGTTTTGTTGTAATGGTGCCTTTTACGGATACTGTTTCAATATCACAAAAGATAAAAAGTGCTGAAGAGAGACAAAGACTGAAACGCCTTGCACAAAGCATAAAGCCGAAAGGTTTTGGTCTTATCGTTCGTACAGTGGCAGAAGGAAAAAAAGTAGCCGAATTGGATAAAGACATTCAGGATCTGGTTTCGAAATGGAAGTCTGCTTTTCAAATGCTTCATACAGCGAAACCTCCACAGAAAATATTAGGTGAACTAAACAGAACATCTACCATACTTAGAGATCTTCTTAATCCCAATTTCAATTCAATACATGTTAATGACCCGGCTCTTGCTGAGGAAATAAAAAGCTACATCAGTGCAATTGCGCCTGAACAAACGGAAATTGTAAAACTATACAAAGGTCGTCAACCTATTTTTGATCATTTCGGAATAGAAAAACAGATTAAAGCCAGCTTTGGAAAAACTGTTACCATGGCTAATGGTGCTTATCTGATTGTTGAGCATACGGAAGCGATGCATGTTATTGATGTAAACAGCGGTGGTCGTGTAAAAAGTGATAATGAATCCAGTCAGGAAGCAAATGCACTTCAGGTTAACCTTGATTCTGCTGTTGAAGTTGCGCGACAGCTTCGGATGCGGGACATGGGTGGAATAATTGTCGTTGATTTTATAGACATGCATAGTCCACAGAACCGTAAAATATTGTACGAGCGACTGAAGGATGAAATGAAACGGGATAGAGCAAAGCATACAATCCTACCTCCAAGTAAATTCGGACTCATTCAGATTACAAGGCAACGCGTCAGACCGGAAACGAATGTTACAACAGTAGAAAAATGTCCGGCTTGTGATGGTACAGGCGAAATTAAAGCAAGCGTTTTATTTGTGGATGAAATAGAAAACAATTTGAGATATTTTGTGAGCGAGCAAAATGAAAAACAACTTACACTAACAGTCCATCCGTTCCTTGAATCATTTTTAAATAAGGGAAGTATTTTTAAACCTTCAATTTCAAATAAATGGAAGAAAAAATTCAAAGTGAAATTTAAGGTAAATACAAATAACAATTATCATATGCTTGAATATCATTTTTTCAATAAAATGGAAGAGGAAATTAAAATTTAACCGGGAATAACTGTTTTTAAGTTTATAGTACTCCAAATAAATATCAAACTATTTAGTATTATTACACTGCTTAATCAAATCAATCAGTCAATTTTTTTAATTCAAAACCAAATTCCTGAAATATTAGGAATATAAACTATCCACATTATGCGTATCGTTAAAAAAATTCTACTCATTCTCGCCGTTATTTTTATAGTAATAGCGGCTATTGGTTTTATTTTCTTTCCATCACACATTCATGTTGAAAGAAAAGCGTTAATAAACCAAAAGCAAAATGTTGTTTATAATTACGTAAGCAATTTCGATAACTGGAATTCCTGGTCGCCCTGGTATCAGTTGGATACTGCTGCCAAGTATACTTTTGTCGGGCCGCATTCGGGCATTGGCGCTTCTTTTAAGTGGGAAAGCCTTGTTAAAGATGTGGGAAACGGAAGTATGACTATTACAGATGCTATGCCCGATTCATTAATTAAAGAAGATTTAAATTTTATGGAGCAAGGCACAGCGAAAAGTTCTTTCAGATTTTCTCCGGAAGGCAATGGAACAAACGTAACATGGGCTTTCGATGTAGAAGCGGGTGCGAATCCATTGTTTAGAATCATGGGCGGATTCATGGATGGAATGCTTGGGAAAGATTTTGAAAAAGGACTCACCAATCTGAAAAAAATTTTAGAATCAATTCCTGTTTCTGATTCTACATCACTTCAACAATAATTTTTTTGCATCAATTATAAAATTTTTGTTGATGGAAAAGAAAATTATTTCGCCTGAAAAAGCTCTTCAGAAAGCAGAAAATTATTGTGCTTATCAGGAAAGAAGCCAGCAGGAGGTAAGAGATAAGATTTATTCCTGGGGACTTCATCGTAATGAAGTAGAAAATATTTTATCGACACTTATCACTACCGGTTTTTTAAAGGAAGAAAGATTTGCAACCACCTTTGCAAGGGGAAAATTCAGAATTAAAAAATGGGGCCGCAATAAAATCCGCGAAGCTTTGAGAGGTAAAAAAGTTCCTGAACCTCTGATAAAAAAAGCGCTTTCAGAAATTGATGAAAGAGAATATGGAAAAATATTAAATGATGTTATTCTTATTCGCTCAAAAACCGTAACAGAAAAAACCCCAATTAAAAGAAAGTATAAAATTGCTTCCTACGTAATTTCCCGCGGCTTCGAAGCCGAACTAGTTTGGGAAGTGCTAAATCAATCGGAGGAATAGATATTTGTTAATTGTTATTAAGTTTATATATTTTTTATCTATTCTCTTTCAATAAAAATTATTTTTAACGAATAACTAATTTCTAATAACTAATTTCTAATTTCTAATAACTAATAACTAATCAGTAGCGTTTCGATATTACTCGAAGATATTCAATTGTTTACAATCTAGTTCTTTGACATACTGTAGTGAAGGGTCTTGAAAGAGTTGATTTATCGGTGTTTTCTCTAACGCAGTTAGGCTAAATATCTGTAACATTT
>JANLOW010000089.1:0-11116 GCA_031366785.1 Bacteroidota bacterium
ATCTTTCCCTCAATGACAAAGAAAACAAGAATTTCGATGATAACAAAGATGATAGTTAAACGAAAACAAACAACATTTAATGTGTTTTTGTTAATAGATTATATTTGGATTGTCCATTTGAAATGTAATGGTACTCCAAAATATTGTAATTTGTCCAAGTTGTATCATCAAATTTTGTTATTCCTCCACCGCCTGTTCCATCATCGTTTAAAGTTCCAATCCATTTTATTCCATTCGTATCAATATCAATTGATGTAATATAATTATAAGGATGTCCCGAATTATTAATTGTATACAAAACCCAATTTGCAATACCATCAAATTTTACTAATCCCCAAACACTACCTATCCAAATAGTATTCCCCTCAGTGGCAATAGCGTAACAAACATCATTTGGAATTGGTGAATTACTATGATCAAAAAATACCCAATTATTTCCATCAAATTTTGCTATTCCATGATCGGAAGAGAGCCAAACATTATCATTGTCATCAATATCCATTGAAGTAAAATAATTTGTAGGAATTGGCGAATTACTTGTGTTCCAGTTTTTCCAAGTTTGACCGAAGCAAAGAGAATCGTCAGTAATTAGATGAAAAAATAAAATGGTGATAGGTAGAAAATTTTTTACAACAAAAGCAAAATTAGAATACATTAAAAATTTATTTTTACTTCTAAAAATAAAAAAAAAACTTCACTTTTTGGTAAATCAAGACAATTAATTTCATTTCAGTTAACAAGATAAAGTTTTCAAAAGAATTCTATTTGAATGATAATATTTTTTTTTGCAACAAGTAACAGGGTATCCATGCTTCTCTGGTAAACTACGTCTTGATTTATTTTTTTTTCATTGTTTTGTAAGCTAAAAAAAACTCTCTTGGTAACAAATAAAACAGTGTTCGCAATAAAATAATTGTTGAGTTTAAATATTAAAAACGATATTTACTAAATTGAGATAATATTTGAGTATTTTAGTTACTAATAACTCCCTCTCGATTTTACAGCTTTAGCTACTTTCTCAAGTGCGAAAATATAGGCAGCTATTCTAAGAGAAACTTTGTATTGTTTAGAAACTTCCCATACATTTTTAAAGGCATTAATCATATACCGGTCTGCGCGTTTATTAATTTCATCTTCCGGATAATAATAACCAAAACGATTTTGTGTCCATTCAAAATAGGAAACAGTTACACCGCCACCGTTGGCAAGAATATCAGGGACAACAACAACACCTTTCTTTTGAAGTACTTCATCACCACCGGCAGTCGTAGGGCCATTGGCACCTTCTACAATAAGTTGTGCTTTTATTTCATTGGCATTCGAACGCCGAATCTGATTTTCAAGAGCACACGGAGCGAGAATATCAACATCCAGATTTTGTAATTCATCATTTACAATTTCTTTCCCGTCAGCAAATCCTTTTAGTACACCATGATTCGAATTTCGGAATGCAATTGCTTTCTCAATGTTAATTCCTTTTGGATTATACCAGGCACCGGTATGATCACTGATTGCTACAATACGAATTCCTGCATCGTCCATGTGTTTTGCAGTAATCGATCCTACATTACCAAATCCCTGAACTGCAGCAATTGCTTTCTTAGGATCCATTTTTATTTTTTTCATTGCTTCTAGAGCAGCAACTGTTACGCCTCTTCCTGTTGCTTCCACACGACCTTCAGAGCCTCCCAAGTGTAATGGTTTTCCTGTTACTACTCCGGGAGTAAATGCTCCTTTTATTTTCGAATATTCATCAACGATCCATGCCATTTCTCTTGGACCGGTTGCCACATCCGGAGCGGGTATGTCTTTATCTACGCCGAATACATCAGACATTGCTGAAGTATAAGCGCGCGTCATTCTTTCAAGTTCTCCTTCAGACATTAAAGATGGGTCGCAAGTAATTCCTCCTTTTGCACCGCCGTAAGGAATATCAGCAATGGCACATTTCCATGTCATCCACGCAGCCAGTGCTTTTACTTCGTCGAGATTAACCTCCATTGAATATCGAATACCACCTTTTGATGGACCCCGGCTGCTATTATGTACGATTCGGTATCCTTCGAAAACTTTTACTTTACCATCATCCATCATCACAGGTAAACTGACGAGGTATTGACGTGAAGGAGTTTTTAAAATATTATAAGTGTCATCATCAAGTCCTATGAGATGAGCAGCAACATCAAATCGTTGAATCATTGAATCGTAAGGATTAGTAACATCTTTCGATAAATCCTTTTTGATTTTGTGGTCTTTCTTTTCGGCTGTTATCATAATCTATTATTGGGGCAGTAAAGTTATGGATTTTTAATAATTTCATTCATAAAATTAATTTTTCTGCAAAATCGAGGCTTAATACACTCTTTGAATCTTTTATTTCCACATTTGTAAGTAAAAGAAAACAAAAGGAGCAGAAATAAATAAACCATCAAAGCGGTCTAAAAACCCTCCATGTCCTGGAATACTACTTCCTGAATCTTTAATTAATGCACTCCTTTTAAACATTGATTCTACAAGATCACCAAGTGTTCCGGTTACAATTATTATAGTGGAAATAATTATCCATTGAACCAATGTAAAGTTATTGAAAAAGCGTGCCGTAATTAATGCGACAATAGTTGCCAATATTACACCTCCAAAAAATCCTTCCCATGTTTTTTTCGGAGAGATTCTTTCAAAAAGTTTATGTTTCCCAAAATAAGTTCCAATGAAATATGCACCAATGTCGTTAGCCCAAAGTATAAAGAAATAACCAAGTATGCATTGGTACTGATAATTATCCAGGATTCCCTGAAATGAAATCAGGTAAAAACAAAAAAGCGGAAGACTGATATACATGACTCCTAAAAGACTTGCGCCGACATTATTTATCGGATTTCCGGAATTGCGATAAAGTTCTCTGATAAAAATAATAAATGGAAAAATAATTATCAGCGGAAGAATGTTAAATCCTGTTTCGAATATATTCTGAATTAATGGTGGAAGAAACATGATTAAATTAATCACAAGACCAAATAATTTCTGTGGTTTGATATTTTCCTTTTCACACAAACGATAAAATTCTAACAGTGCCATTGAGCTGATAAATACCAGAAGCAATAAAAAAGCAGGTTCACCATAAATAATTCCTGATAGCAGGATTGCTGCACCGAAAAATCCGGTAATAGTTCTTAAAGCAAGATTACTCACAGTTCGTTCTGTTCTATAATGATTTTTGCTAAGATAGCATCTTCATTGCTTACATAAATTTCTATATCTCCAACCATAAAATAACTCGAATCTCTTTTGTCAACGACAACAGTTTTAATATCCTGATCATCTAAAACAGCCCTCACAATTTCAATTTTATGCATTTGATTATTGAAATAAATACATTGCCATCCACTTTCCATACATCTCAGCCATCAACAAGGAAAACAAAAATATCGCGTGGGCCATGGGCCGGCGTTACCAGAGTTTTTTCAATATCGGCAGTCCTGCTCGGGCCTGTCAATGCTGCTATCATAGAAGGTAAATGTTCGCCGTATTTATTTTTTATTAACTGTAATGCATCTTTCAATTCAGGAACAAGTTGAGAAGTATATGCTAATATTATATGAATTGTTGGAACGACAAATAATCGTCGACCGGAGCCTTGTTTTGAAGATATTATTATACTTCCTAAACGCGAAATTAATGCCTCGCATGTTGTAATTCCAACCATGCCTTCAGGAAAGTTTTTATCATCAGTTGTATATGGAAACCCGACCTTATCCATGAAATCTGTAATTATCTTTTCACGACAATAAAAATGATTCCATTTATTTTCCTGAGCGAAGTTGACAACATGTTCTAAAAAGTCAAGTTCATTCTCGCAGTACACAAATTGCCCGCCGACTTTAGTAAAAGCTTTTGCAAATTCAATAGCAGGACTTTCAGTACCATTAACATAAATATTTTTTTCCCATTCAACAGCAGGAAAGCGTTGTACTGTCTTATGAATCAGCGCTTGTCTTATTTTTTTAAGAATGTTTTCACGCGAAGTGAGTTCCTGCATAATAAGATAAATACAAAACGTTGTTTACATTCATGTAGTTTCAATCGGTGCCGTGCTTTCTCCTGCCGGAGGAAGTACAATGGTAGGAATAGTTTCATTTATTCCTGCGCCATTATTTGCATGACTAAAATGCGCCATCTCGCTCTTATCTTCCCATTTACGTTTGCCGAATATTTGTTCAAGATCTTCTTTATAAATAACCTCACGTTCCAATAATCTGCTTGCAAGAAGATGCAATTCATCTTTATGTCCGTTGAGGAGAGATTTTGTTCTCGCATAAGCACTATCGATTAGTTTTTTTACTTCGCTATCGATAATTTCCGCAGTATGTTCACTGTAAGGTTTCCCAAATGTATATTCCTGTTGACCGGAAGAATCATAAAAACTTACGTTCCCGATTTTATCATTAAGGCCGTAAATTGTAACCATGGCATACGCTTGCTTGGTAATTTTTTCAAGATCGCTGAGAGCGCCGGTTGATATTTTTCCGAAAATAATTTCTTCCGATGCTCTTCCTCCTAATGCTGCACAAATCTCATCGATAATCTGATCGGTTGTTGTTATCTGTCTTTCCTCAGGAAGATACCAGGCTGCGCCGAGAGAATTTCCGCGTGGTACTATTGTTACCTTAACCAGTGGATGAGCATATTCAAGAAGCCAGCTCACAGCGGCATGACCTGATTCATGGTAAGCAATTACCTTTTTTTCATGCAATGAAATAATCTTATTCTTCTTTTCTAATCCACCAATAATTCTGTCGATAGCATCGATAAAATCCTGCTTATCTATTGATTGTTTATTTTTACGTGCAGCGATAAGCGCAGATTCATTGCAAACATTTGCAATATCAGCACCTGAAAATCCCGGAGTTTGTCGTGCCAGGAAATCTATATCGAGTTCTGTAGTAATTTTTAATGGTTTAATATGGACATTGAAAATAGCTTTACGTCCGTTCAGATCCGGTAACTCAACATAAATTTGCCGGTCAAATCGTCCCGGGCGAAGAAGAGCACGATCGAGAATATCGGCGCGATTGGTAGCGGCAACAATTATAACACCTGAATTACTGCCAAAGCCGTCCATTTCAGTTAATAGCTGATTTAATGTGCTTTCACGTTCATCATTTGCACTAAAAGAGGCAGATTTACCTCGAGCACGACCAATTGCATCAATTTCATCAATAAAAATAATACATGGAGCTTTTTCTTTAGCTTGACGGAAAAGGTCTCTGACTCTGGAAGCACCCACACCGACAAACATTTCGACGAAATCGGATCCGGAAAGAGAGAAGAATGGCACTTGAGCTTCACCGGCCATTGCTTTCGCGAGTAATGTTTTTCCTGTACCCGGAGGACCAACTAGCAAAGCACCTCGAGGAATTTTACCTCCAAGTGTTGTATATTTTTTAGGATTTTTTAGGAAATCGACAATCTCCATAACCTCTTGTTTGGCTTCTTCCAGTCCGGCAACATCATTAAAGGTCACTTTAACCTGAAGATCTTTATCAAAAAGTTGTGCTTTTGATTTACCGATATTGAAGATCTGACTTCCGCCGCCGCCGCCACTCATTCTTCGCATAATAAACACCCAGATAAGAATAATAAAACCGAGAGGTAATATCCAGTTCATGACTACATCCCAATAACTGTGGCTGTCCTGCTCATAATCAATACTTACGCGGTCTTCAGCAGGAAATTCTTTCTGAATTTCTTCAACTTTTTTAGCAAATAATTCATCCGGTCCTGTATTGAGAAAATAATGAGGTCCCGGATTTTCAACATTTCCCCATTTTTTATAACGGATGTCTTTGTATTTGGCATCACTTAATTTATCCTTTTTTATTATGATGTGTGCAGTTTGGTTAGTCACCACAATTTTTGCAACATCTTTAGGAATCAACATTTCTTTTTCGAAACGGTCCATAGTTATCTGTCTTTCAGCAGAACCCCATTGAAACAATTGAGTAACGATTAGAATGACGATGATAATACCGTAAATCCAGTAGAAATTGAAATTGAAACGAGGACCACCCGGAAATTTTTTGCCGGGTCCGCCTTTTGGACCTGGCTTTGGTTCGTTCGTTTTGTTTTGCTCGCTCATTTTTTAGATAAAAAATTATTGACTGTTTATCAGAGAATGTGTCAGGAAACACACGTTGATAATCATTATTATTTTACAAAGTTACTGATTAATAATTTCCCGCAATACGCTGGATTTCTGCATCTGCCCAAAGACGTTCTAAACCATAAAATTCTCGCTGTTCCTGGCGAAAAATGTGAACTACAACATTTAAATAATCCAATAAAACCCATTCAGAATTAGACCGGCCTTCACGGTGAAAAGGGTCTTCGCCTTCGTTTTTATAGACGAATTCTTCCACAGATTTAGCAATAGCGTCAATATGAGTTTTGGAATCGGCATGACAAATAACAAAGAAATCTGTAACCGAATTTTTAATGTTTCTCAAATCAATACATACAATCTCTTTCGCTTTCTTTTCTAACATTCCATCGACAATGCAATTACGCAGTCGTTCTTCATCATTTAATTTCCGTGCGTTTTTTTTAACTATTTTTCGCTTTGGAGATTTCTTTTTTATCATTAAGAATAACTAAGTTGTTTGTTTTTTGTTAGACGCAAAAGTAATCATTTTATTGTGTGCATTAAAGATAGGATTCCAGTTTTAGTCAGCTAATCGACAATGAAGAAAGAGTTAACAACCTTATTCACAGGCCGGCATAGTACTTTTTTGCCTGAGATTAATTCAACAAATACCTATTTATCGGGCCTTCTCCGTACTATTTCATTACCGGAAGGTTCGGTAATAAGAACCGACAATCAAACCGCCGGTCGAGGACAAAAAGGTGCAGTTTGGGAAAGCGATGCCGGAAAAAATCTTCTTTTGAGCTTTTTATTTTATCCATCTTTTGTATCTCCTAAAGATGTTTTTCTTCTTAATAAAACCTTTTCTCTCGGTATTTATGATTTTATGATAAAATGGCTTCAAAATTCTGTAACTATTAAATGGCCAAATGATATTTATTGGAAAAATAAAAAAGTTTGTGGTATTCTCATTGAGAACACAATTTATGCTTCAACAATCTCTTATAGTATTATTGGAATGGGAATAAATATAAATCAAAAAAAATTTTCAGCCGACTTAATAAATCCTGTTTCTTTTTTTCAAATAAATAATAAAGAATACAATTTGGAAGAGCTTTTCAATTCTCTTTGTTCTTGTTTAGAGGTACGTTATCTCCAATTAAAAAATGGTGATATTAAAACTATCGATGAAGATTATAAATTTGCTTTATTTTCATTTGGGGAATGGAGGACTTTTGAAAGTACAGGAATTCGCTTTGAAGGGTGCATTCAAGGAGTCGATGAATATGGTAAATTAATAGTTAAAAATGAAAAAGGCGAGATGAGAAAATTCGATTTGAAAGAAATAAAATATGTATAAATCCTATTTAAGTTTTGGAATCTAAATACCAAATCAAGGAAGATCCTTTAACTTTTGTACAAGTATATTTAAAAAATTAGTAAGAGGTTTTACTGCCATCATTTTCAACATGGGGTTAAGATCTGCATTAAAAGCAAGTTGAACCTCTGATTCTGACTGAGATTTTTCATTCATCAAACATTCGAGTGTAAAATCAAACGGGGCATTACCGTGGCGAATGACTTTAATAAGTTCGTTAGGTTTTTTTTCTACAATTTTCATTCCCAGACTGGCCATTCCTGCTATCGTAAAACTACATTCATCTTCCGACGATTGCCAGTTTGTTACTTGCTCCGGCATAAGTTTTTGAAAGTTATTGAAGTTGCTGAGAAAATTAAAAACTTCTTCAGAAGATTTATTTACTGAAGTTTTATCACTTTCTATTCTGGTCATAAATGATTAACTATTAATAAGAGTTTTAATTACCCCACAATTCAGGCGAAGCTCGCCATTGTTGAAGAATTTCCACATCGTTTTCTTTTATATATCCTGACTCTAAGGCCTGATTTATTAATTCTGTATAATCACAAAGTGATATTAGTGGACATTGAGCATTTTCAAAATTTTGTCTTGAAAGTTCAAAACCATAATTGAAAATAGAAATCATACCTTTTACATTAAAGCCCGCTTCGCGTAATGCGTCTACAGCTTTTAATGAACTTTGGCCGGTCGATATTAAATCTTCTATTACTACTACAGATTGATCATCCCTGATTTCACCTTCGATAAGATTTTTACGACCATGATCTTTAGCAGCAGCCCTGACATATACAAATGGAAGTCCCATGGCTTCAGCAACTAATGCTCCCTGAGCAATAGCCGCTGTTGCAACGGCAGCAATTACTTGCGGCTTATTATATTGTTTTTCGATTGCACTAACTAATTCCTGACGAATGTATGTTCTTACTTTAGGATAAGAAAGTGAAATGCGATTGTCGCAATAGATTGGTGATTTCCATCCCGATGCCCAGATAAAAGGTTTGTCAAGCTGAAGTTTTATTGCTCTAATTTGTAATAATTGTTCAGCGATTTTCTTAGAAACGACGGGGTCTGCAAGCATTCATCAAACGTACGGAAAAAATATTAGTATAAAATATGAAATTGTTAAGAATTATTTTTCAATTTTTAATTTAATCTTTCCTCTTACTTTTAGTACAAACAATTTTCTACCTTCACATTTAATAAACCAATACATATGCATAAAGTTTTTATTAATAACAAGCCATTATTTTTTGAAGATGTTTATTCTAATCTGGATAATTTAAATAGAAATTATTTAGTGCTAAGTCAGTCGGAATTTTCTATGAATGATGTAATAAATAAATTTGAAACAAATTCTATTTCCGGTATTATATATCTCTGTGCCAGGCCGGATGCTGCCTGGACTGATTTTGCAGGTAAATATGTACTCGTTGAAGCTGCTGGAGGAGTTGTAAAGAATAATAAGGATGAAATCTTAATTATTTATAGAAAGAAAAGATGGGATTTGCCGAAGGGTAAACTCGATTACAATGAATCTCCCGAAGCAGCAGCAATCCGTGAGGTAAAGGAAGAATGCGGAATTAAAAAAATAGTATTGGAAAAATTTCTAATGAAAACTTTTCATACCTATACCGAGAAAAATAAATTTATTTTAAAGAAGACGCATTGGTTTACTATGTCTTCAGCTGAAAACGAAGAATTAATTCCTCAGGTTGAAGAAGATATCGAAGAAGTGAAATGGATGGATAAAGAAAAAATTTACAAAAAAGTTTTTCCTAAAACGTATGCTTCTATAGAGGAAGTGTTACAGAATTATTTTAACGAAAATTAATCGATCAACCACTTACTCCTTTTGGCACAAATGCAGAAATATCTCCCTGATAAAGCAATATATCTCTGACTATTGTAGAAGAAATGTGGGAGAGGGAAGGTTCTGAAACGATAAAAATTGTATCCACTTCCGGAGCCATTGCACGATTCATTTGAGCAATAGCTCTTTCAAATTCATAATCTGCAGAAGTTCGCAATCCTCTTAAAATAAAACGGGCACCAACTTCTTTACAAAAATTAACTGTAAGTCCGGAATATCGAATCACTTTTATTTTTGGTTCATCTTCAAAAACTTTCTTTATAAAATGTTCACGTCTATCCTGTGAATAAAAATAATTTTTATTTGTATTGTATCCGATTCCCACAATGATTTCATCGAAAAGAGGCAACCCACGTCGAACGATGTCCTCATGTCCTTTCGTAATAGGATCAAATGAACCCGGAAATACAGCAATTAACTTATTCATAGAATTTAATTTTAATCAATTTTCTATTTCATTTCTTTAGAGCATACAATGTACGAATTTCGGTAAAAGAAAAAATATAAAAGTGATAAGAGTGAATTATTATTTTCATGTAATTTTATTAAATCAATAAGAATAATAAATATCTTTAGTAAAATTAATTCATATTTTCTTGCAAACGATACATTGTAAAAGCACAATTTCCATACTTCCTTTGATCAAAGGGTTTAATATTGCTTTTAAGAATACGCTTTGACTGATGTTCGACAATTAGCCAGCCATTTTCTTTCAAAAGTTTTTTTTCGAAAATAATCTCCGGTAATTGATCGGTTTCTTTAAGTGCAAATGGAGGATCTGCAAATATGATATCCGATAGATGTTCGGTTTGTTTTATATAATGGAAAACATCGGAACGAAAACAATGCAGATTTGTCATTTTCATATCTGCTGACGTTTTTTTAATAAAGTTTATGCAATTAATATCTTCATCAATACAAGTTACAGAAAGAGCTTCTCTAGAAATGAATTCATAAGCAATACTTCCTGCACCGGAAAAAAGATCTAATACAGTTAGCGTTTCAAAGTTGAAATAATTATTCAGAATATTAAACAGAGCTGTTTTAGCAAAATCAGTCGTTGGTCTTATAGGTAAATCGATTGGAGGATGAATCATTCTGCCACGTAAATTTCCTCCTGTTATTCGCACGTTGCAAGATTATAAAGCATGGCATAATGATGAAAAGGCAGTTCATTCTCAGTAAATGAAAATGAGAGCGAAGTAGGTTTTTCCGGTATACTGATATTTCGGATATACTGATTCAGCAACTGATACAGAATGGAACCATCTTCAATATCTCCGGTAACAGACATCGGAAATTTTTCGGGATTTAATTCCAATTGCTCACACACAAAAAGCGTATAGTATAGAATGTCTTCATTCGTTTGAAAGGAAAACGAATTCAACAGAATTAGTTTTTTATTTTCAGAAACAACGATGTCGATTTTATTGGAACGTATGTTCAGCAAAAATTGTTTTCCTGCATCCGCTTTCATTTTCATTCCAATGCCGGCGAGTAAAGCCTGGGAGTAATGCCAAAGTTGAGGATCTTGAAAAAGATGATTTAGCTCTTTTTCCAGATCGTTTTCAATACCAAAAATTGTGTAAAGATGAAAAGGGGAAATATGTTGAGCTTTAACGTTTGTATTTAAGACGGATGAATAGTTTTTCTTAAAATAAATATTTTCATCTCCCTCTTTATACAAGGCTTCCGGTACCAATGTAAATTCAGAAGACATAATACC
>JANLOW010000168.1:0-3978 GCA_031366785.1 Bacteroidota bacterium
TATTATTTTGTATTCAAGAGTGAAACTTTTGGTGCCAAGTTTAGAGCAACGCGTATAAATAACAGCTACATCTTTATATAATGCCGGCATCTTAAAATCAATTTCTACTCGTGCCATAATAATTGCATTCTTTGACCAGCTGTAATCCCAATGTATTATATCATCCAGATATTTGATTCTTGCCTCTTCCAGGTATGTCAGATAATTCGCATTGTTTATATGACCAAAAGCATCCATATCAACAAAACGAAGCTGAATAGGAGTGGAGTGCTTAAAGGGTGTATCAAGTATCATAGATTCAGTATCAGGTAACGAGTATCAAGTATCGGGATTTCAAATTGAAAGGTTAATTACTTTTTGAATTTTTTAGATACGATTAATTCTTTACCGCCACCGGTGTATTGATAAAATCCTTCTCCTGATTTTACACCTAGTTTTCCTGATGCTACCATATTTACCAGCAGCGGACAAGGTGCATATTTTGGATTTCCAAAACCGTCTTGTAACACACGTAATATTGAAAGACAAACATCCAATCCTATGAAATCTGCCAATTGAAGTGGTCCCATTGGGTGTGCCATTCCTAGTTTCATTACAGTGTCAATTTCATTCACGCCGGCTACTCCTTCGTAAAGTGAATAAATTGCTTCGCTGATCATTGGCATTAATATTCTGTTTGCAATAAATCCGGGATAATCGTTTACTTCTACAGGAATTTTATCGAGCTTTTTTGTTAGATCTAAAACAGTCTTCATAACGTCATCCGATGTCGCATATCCTCTTATCACTTCCACAAGTTTCATTAGTGGAACAGGATTCATGAAATGCATACCAATAACTTTTTCAGGCCTTTGAGTTTGAGAAGCTATTTTCGTAATGGATATCGAAGAAGTATTTGTAGCCAATATCGCTGAAGGCTTACATAGTTGATCAAGTTCTCTAAAAATTTTACATTTCAAATCAACATTTTCCGTAGCCGCTTCAATAATAAGGTCTGCATCATTTACTCCTTCAGTCAATGAGAAAAAAGTTTTTATATTTATGAGTGTATTTTCTTTATCCGTTGTTGTAATTTTTTCTTTCACAACCATGCGATCGAGATTCTTTGTTATAGTGTCTAATCCCTTCTTCAAAGCATCCTGAGAAACATCAATAAGACCTACTTTATATCCATACTGAGCAAAGACATGCGCAATACCATTACCCATGGTTCCCGCTCCTATAACTGCTATTTTCATTTTTGTTTTTTGTTATTTGTTCATAGATATAAGTTCACTTTAACGATATTTACTATTAACTTATGACTAAAGACTAATGACTAATGACTAACGACTAACGACTAAAGACTAAAGACTAATGACTAAAGACTAATGCCTTATAACAAATAACCAATAACTACTTCCCTTTTCTCTTCAAAATAATAAGCACCGTATAAATCATAATCTTAAAATCCAATGCGAGTGACATATTTTCAATATAGATAAGATCATACTTCAGTCTTTCTATCATTTGTTTCACATTTTCCGCATAACCGAATTTTACCTGTCCCCAGGATGTAATTCCGGGACGAACTTTGTGAAGGTGTCTGTAATGCGGTGCATATTCCATAATCTGATCAATGTAGTACTGACGTTCAGGTCGTGGTCCGACGATTGACATATCGCCAATAAGCACATTATAAAATTGTGGAATTTCATCCAAACGGATTTTTCTCATCCACCTTCCAAATTTTGTTACACGCTGATCATGCTGGCTTGACAACTGAGGACCTGATTTTTCTGCATCTGCAACCATTGATCTGAATTTGTAGATACGAAAAGGTTGTCCGTGCAATCCTATACGTTCATGGCTATAAAACATCGTTCCACGCGAAGTAAGCCTGACACCTAAAGAAGTAAATATATACAATGGAGAAAGTACCAGCATTACTATTACAGAAATTGTTATATCTAGAATTCTTTTTACAGATCGTTGCCAAACCGGCATTAACAATTGTGTGATTTCAATAAGCGGAGCTCCGAATATGGCATTCATTTTTACCGAACCGGAAAGGATGTCGTACATATCCGGAATAATTTTTATCAATACAGGCATATCTTCAAGCTCATTGATAATTTTACCAATGTTCAAATGCTCTGATGATTCGAGAGCGATGATTGCTTCTTCAACATGATATGTACTGATAATTTCACGGAGATTTTTTATTCCCCCAAGATTTACCATGTGATTGGAAAGTAAATGATCATTGTTACCATCCACATGCACAAATCCAACAAAAGCATTTCCTTCTACATGGAATTCCTTTTCCATCTGATGTAAAAGATGAACTGCATTGGTATTACTGCCAATCATAATGGTATTAAAGCGGATCTTCCTCGTGCGAATATTATTAATTATTTTTGTACTCAATACAAACCTGAAAAAAGAAGTGATAAGAAAATGAAGGGTAAGTAGGGTAAAAAAAGTATGATAATATGTTTTGTATGAAACAACTGCATCATCCAACAGAAGTAAAAAGAAAATAATAAGAACTCCTACAATAGAAATATAAAGAGTTTGTCCGAGCTCTTTTAATCGGCTTTTTCTGTAAACATTTTGATAGGTACCAACCAATGCATAGGCAGCCACCCAGCAAATCGGAATGATAATAATACCCCAAAAAAGTTTTTTATCATCAAAAATCATTCTGAAATTAAATTCATGGAATTCGATGAATTGCTTTCGGTAAATAAAAAACATTCCCCATGCCAGAAAGGACGCAAGCCAATCCGCCATTATAAATCGTATAGTATGTTGCCGTTTAGTCATTTCAGAAAACTACCTTCAAATTATCAAAATACAAATTAGCTGTTGTCAACAACGGATTTTTTTCCGCATGAAGATATATTTTATAATTGAGTCCATTAGTAACAACACCACCGAGATCACTCAGACTGACATATATTTTTTTCCATACCGAAGACGCTCTTACCGAAAGCAAGTTTGTTTTAGTGATGCCTGTTGTGGAAGCTATGAAAACACCGATAGTAAAATTTTCGTCGCCTTTATAATTAAGTTCAAGGTAGGTAGGAGTATTTAACGGCAATGTAAAAGCAGAAGCGGATGCTACTTCGAATACAGTATGACTTACATCCAATGTAACACTACCCGAATTATTTTCAAAAGAATTGGGATCTGCTTGGGATAAAATAACCAGTGGAGCATATTCGCCTGAAGTTGTAACAAGAGAAAGGCTTGCATCGTCGAAATCTTCTATCTGAGCAAAAATATTACCGCTACCATAGGTAACCGCAGGCGACAAAAACGTTTTTTCTTTTGATGACAAATTCAATGTCATATTGAATGATGTATATTTAGGATAGGCTGCCCGTGATCCTGAAATTCCGTTCTCAATGATACCTGCTTTAATAATTAAATTATGCGAACCTTCACCGATAAGAGGTATGTCTGCCGGTAAAGGAAATGTCCCCAGGTATTTATTGTCATACAATACCCAGGCATCAGTAATTTTATTTGAATTACTTCCTTGCGTCGGATAATCTGTATGAACACTAATACTATCGATGTGAATATACGATGCTACCGGAGAAGCAGGTTCAAAAATAGTACATGAACAGTTGAAAATCATGATGAAAAAATAAATCAAAAATAAATAAATAAAATTATTTTTAAATTTCATCAGGCAAGAACATTTAAAGATATATTAATCTTATCCATGATTTGATTTGCGATAACAAGTGCTTGCAATCCTTCTTCAACAGTAACAGGAGTAGGCTGATCATTTATTACTGCATTAATAAATTGTTCGAGTTCGCTTTTAATTGCATTATTTACTTCAATCTTCGGCTGATCAAAATAAATTATTTTAGATCCTTTGCTGTTTCCAAGATCAATGGTAATATCCAATGGTCCTGCTTCACCGACCAGATTTTTTAAGCGGACGACTTCTGTTTTCTTTTCTAAAAAGTCAACAGAAAT
>JANLOW010000131.1:0-12814 GCA_031366785.1 Bacteroidota bacterium
GAAAACAATTAAATTTTTTTCGTCCAAGGGGTTTAATTCAATTATTTCATTGATTGTATTACTCTCATTTCTAAACCTCATCGCTTGTAAAAATTATTATAAGGTTACAGAGGTGCCAAACAATAAAGATGTTGTTGTACAATTTCAAAAAGAAAAACGGTATATAATATTACACCAGGGAAATTTTGCATGGCATTTCAAAAATTTAGTGATTGACGAGCAAAAGCAGGAGATTGAAGGTAAGACAGAACCCGTGGCACCAACTCATGTCTTCTACAAACGGACAAATCCCGATAAGGCAAACAGATACAAGTTGGGTGAAGAAGATCCATTATATGAAGCACATATTTTTACTTCAGAATACATGGAGCTTGACAGCACTACGATACGTGTGCCGTTCACTTCCATTAATAGAATAGAAGTTTATGACCGGGATGTTGGAGCAACGACTAGCTCATATGTTTTCGGTACGCTTGGAGTCATCGCAGGGGCATTGGCTATTATTTTTCTTATCGCATTAGCCACGAAGAGTTCCTGCCCGTTTATTTATACATATAATAATGGTCAATGGTATTTTAAAGGTGAATTATATGGTGGCGCAATTTATCCATCCTTGGAGAGAGACGATTATATGCCCTTGTCCAATACAGATCTCTCAAACAATTCCTGTAAGATTAAAATTTCTAATCAGCTCCTGGAAAAGCAAAATACTGACGTAGCAAAATTGATCGTTGTTGATCATCCTGAAAATTCATTTGTGCTATTAGATAAATCAGGAAACGCACAAACCATATTTGATGCTGAAAAGCCATTTAAGGCTGTATCTTCGGGAAATGCAGATTATACGAATTATATTTCTAAAACCGACAGCAGTAAGTATCTCTTCAGCGATCCTGAACCTTTGAATAAAAACAAGAGCAGTATTGTTTTGTCATTCAATAAGCCGGAAAAAGTTGCAGCCGGAAAACTGGTGGTCAATCTCAAGAATTCATATTGGCTCGATTATGCATATGGTGAATTCATCGAATGTTTCGGAACGTATTACGATGACTTTGTAAAAAAGCAAAAAAAAGTCACCGCTGAAAAAAATATACAGTGGTCGCTCGAACAAGGAATCCCGCTATCAGTATCAGTCGAAACGAAAAATGGATGGAGAGTCATTGATTACTTCAATCTTGTGGGGCCATTAGCAGCCAGAGATATGGTAATGCCAATTGATCTGGGCGATGTGGAAGGGAAGACGCTGAATCTTAAATTTGAATGCGGCCTTATGTTCTGGGAACTGGACTATGCTGCAATGGATTTTTCTGCAAATATTCCTTATAGCAAAACGGAGTTTAACCCTGTCACAGCAATAGATGAGAAAGGGTCTGATGTTGTTGCATTACTTTCAGAGCCTGATCATAATTATCTTTTCCAGCCTGAGATCGGAAATGAGGTAGTTGCAGATTATAAATTTGAAAAGCCTGCGCCAGGAATGATTCAGACAGTGTTTTTGCATACAAGGGGATATTATGAATACATCAGGAATTTTTCTAATAAACCCAATTTTTTGCAGCTGAAATCTTTTAAACGCAAAGAAGCGTTTGCAAAATTTTCGCGCGAAAAATATTTCGAATTCGTCAATCATCCCAATAGATTGGCAAACTCAATGAGAACTATCGATGGACATTAGCACAACAGATGCTGTAGTTGAAATTATAAGTGATAATTCTTCTGCCACAAGCTATGGCAAGTTATCAACTTTTAGGAAAAGCACGCATATAATTTCTGGAATAAGAAAAGAAATTATTGAATGTTTTATACGGTTAAATATTTTCCGGATTATTGTTTCGAATATTAAAAATCCAGTGAATTGGATAAGAATCCTTCTCAAGCTTGACCAGCGGAGGAGAAAATTTTCCGGTGAGAGCCGCATCATGAAGCTTGCAAAGGTTGATGGTAAGTATCATTGGGATTTATATATTCCGGCATGGCCCTCAAAGGCTTTCGATGAATTCATCAAAGCAGAGATCAACAGGATCGTTCCGTTAAAGACGAATACAAACAGGTTTACAAATATTTTCTTCGCCATTACAAAAAAATGTTCCTTGCAGTGCGAGCATTGTTTCGAATGGGAAGCGCTAAACAAAAAAGAAAAATTATCTGCGGATGACATTCACCAGATTATTAATACATTTCAGCGATATGGAACAAGTCAGATTCAAATTACCGGTGGCGAACCGATGTTGCGTGTAAAAGACATACTCAATGAGTTAAATTCAGCTGATAAGAAAACGGAATTCTGGGTTCTTACATCCGGGTATAATTTTACTGAGGAAAATGCCACATTGTTAAAGACAGCAGGGTTGAAAGGCGTCGTAATTAGCGTTGATCATTTTGATCCTTACCGGCATAATGTTTTCCGTGGCAATATGAATTCATTCAAGTGGGTAGAAGATGCTGTTAAGAATGCAAGCGCTGCAAATCTTGTTATTGCATTTTCGATTTGTGTGACACGCGAATTTGTGTCGATGCAAAATCTGTTTGCGTATGCGTCATTGGCAAAAAATATGGGAGCAGCATTCATTCAGATACTTGAACCAAAACCTGTAGGCCACTATAAGGATAAGAATGTTTTATTGGAGCAGAGCCAACTGGAGGTGCTGGAGGCTTTTTTCTGGCAAATGAACTACAGCGGAAAATATACAGATTTTCCTTTGGTAAATTATCATGGGTATTACCAGCGGAGTACAGGATGCTTTGCAGCAGGAAACAGGAATTTATATGTCGACACTGATGGCGATCTTCATGCTTGCCCGTTTTGTCATAAGAAAACAGGAAATGTCTTATCATCAGATCTCGCAGAATCAATTTGTAAGTTGGAGAAAGAGGGTTGTATGTCATTTTCAGTTGCAGACTATTAATTGTAATGGGAATATCGATCGTATCAATGCACGGATATTATGAGTTTGCAAAAGGCAGGTTTTTGCCTGAGAAGCCACGACAGGTTTTTTCCCTGGCAGAAAGAGCCCTGATGCCTTTTATTGAGTTACGTCAGATTCCGGCTAATCTATCCCACATCGTAGTCAGTACGACCTGTCCTGACATGCTTGCCCCGTCGTTGGGACAGATGATAAACGAAAAATACAATTCAATTTTTTCGGACTGTCATACCATCGATATAGTTCAGGGTTGTGCTGGAGGAGTTACAGCGATGATACTAGGTAGCCAGCTTGCAGAAATGCATAAGTCATCGGTGATTGTTCTTCAGGCTGATGCTGCGAAGAAGGCTACATCCGTTTCTGAAATGATCAACGAAATATTCGGAAACGGTTCTTTTGCATGCATCATCCGCCACGAAGAGTCAAAAAAGAAAATGATTCACTATAAGTCACGTCAATATGGTGGCTTGTCAGAAGTCGTGACGGTAAAGCTTGGTCACGATGCCGATGAAATCATCAAGCTTGAACGTACCGACATGGCTTTGGATCCAAGAAAGCATCTCGGGCTGACGATGAATAATACATTGGCATTAAGACTGGTGAAGAATGCAGAAAATTTCTATCTGGAATTTGTGAGTGAATCAACGAAACCGGATATTATGATCTTGCATCAAGTGAATCCTGTTATTCTCAGTCATCTCAAAGAAGTCTTTTCAAAGTATTCAATCGATTTCGTTGATGTTGTAAATGAAACCGGCAATTGCGGGGTAGCATCCGTGGGCATTGCATTGAACAAAATAAAGGATAGAATAGAAAACAAGAAGGTCTTTCTCTGCAGTTTCGGAACGGGTGGAGTAATTACAGCAGGACTTTGGCAAAACTAGAAAACGATGTTGCTTGATATTTATTCGTGGCAGGTTGATTCGATAGCAATCGTACTCCGGTATTTTCTTCTTGCCGGATTAGCATACTTATTTTTCTATGGCATCAGTCGTGCGAAGTTTTTTAAGATTAAAATTCAGAAACACTATCCGTCCAAACAGATCATTTTCCAGGAGATTATTTATTCATGCCTGACCTTGCTCATCTTTTGTGCGGTAAGCTGGTTAATATTTTATTTTAATAGCAAGGGCTTTACGCAAATCTATACTGACGTTGATAGGTATGGATGGCTATATTTAATTGGCAGCGTACTTCTCATGATTTTTTTGCATGATGCTTATTTTTATTGGACGCATCGTTTCTTGCATCTGCCGAAAATATTCAGGATCGTTCACAAAATCCATCATCACTCTTCGAATCCAACTCCATGGGCTACCTTCTCATTTCATCCAATGGAGGCCCTCATTTCTGCGGGAATTATTCCGGTGATTGTATTCCTGATCCCGTCGCATCCTTATGCAATATTTACATTTCTTACTTATATGACATTAGTTAATGTTATGGGTCATCTCGGCTATGAGACCTTTCCTACACGCTTTAGAAATCATTCTATCGGAAAGTTGCAGAATAATTCTACCAATCATAATATCCATCATCTCCGATCGAAATACAATTATGGGTTATACTTTACCTTTTGGGATAGAATAATGAGAACGTATTATTGTGATGATAGGGAACAGGGTAAAATTTTTGAAATAAAAATGAACACGGATGACACGGGTGCAACGGATTAACACAGTTCCATCCTTATAAGAATCGTGCCTGTTAAACTCTAAGATATTTCAAATGATAACATAGTTAAGTTCCGCGCAAATCCGTGGCACCCGTGTCATCCGTGTACAGAATTTACAAGTGTAAGCTTTCTTAACCTTCCCAATCTGCTAAGCAGTTTCGCCAGCTCATCCAATTTAGGGGAAAGAATAATCTCAGTCCGCCTGTTCTTCTTCCGTGCTTTTGTAGTGCTAGCCGGATCAATCGGTTGATAAGGACCATGTGTTCACTATTTTCAGAAAAACATACATCTTCCATTGTCAAGTGAAAAGTGTTCATACTGTTTCACACCGTATTAAAATGTTTCAGAAATGTTTCAGGTCTAAAAAATGGAGTTCGTATTGTCTTTAAAACCAGCAGTATGATTTGCCTCGTTCGATTCTGCCCGAGGCTACGAACTACAGAGTGAGTGATACAGAGCGGAGAGAACAGTTGCCTTCTGCTCACTCACACTGTTCCTCAAACTTAGACTGCGACTCAGACTTGCACCAATTCTAATTTTTCTATTCACTGGCATTGTTCACTCACTCTCTGACTACAACTCAGACAATACTTATCACTATTTTGCCGATTTTATTTTTGTTAAAAATTTAATATGTTGAATATTTAATTGTGGATTAAAATAACACAAGTGAAAATGATATTGGAATGAATTTATTGTAAGTGAAATTTTAAAATGGCTGCTCATGGTGAGCGGCCATTTTTTTTATTTATCAAAATGCCAATATATCAAAATCAAATTATTTGTTCTTACTTTGGGTATTAATTGCAAGTCAATTTATTTATAAATCCACTTTAATATTTGAAACATCTATTCATTTACTTATCATCTTAATCACAACCTGCTCAGAATTTATATGCGTTTACTATATATTTTCGTTTTTATTAGTGTAGTTTTTCCTTTTCATTTATTTGCACAAACTGTTACCCCGCAATTCAAGCAAATCACCAGGAGCGACGGCCTGCCTTCTATCACAACCTATTTTGTTATTCAAGACAGTAATGGTTATTTGTGGATCACTACAGATCATGGTGTGGCACGATATGATGGATATGAATTTAAGGTTTTTACCACAAAGGACGGATTGGAAGACAACACTGTTTTCAATCTTTTTGAAGATACAAAAGGAAGAATGTGGATGCTCACTTTTTCCGGGAAAATATTTTATTACCTCGATGGAAAAATTAGTGCTTATAAATACAATAAGGCCGCAATTGATTTTGTAAAAGGTACTGCGCCCACACGTATTTATGTTGATGCTTTCGATAATATTTACATAACATGTAAGGGAGAATTAAAAATTGACAGCACCGGAAAAACTACTTTAGAAAGCGAATCAAATACCAATGAATATTGTAATATGTTAATTCATGAGGTTTCGGATTCATGTATTTTGTCTTCTTCCGTTTATTCAATTAAATATGGACTCCCTATGCGTGTTTTTTTCAAAAGCAATTCCGGTGTGGATTCCATCTTTACAGTTCCTTATGGCTTTTCAAGGGTTAATGCGGTGCGCTTCAATCAAACCGATTTGGTTTTTGCGATTGGAAAAGATTTTTATTTGTATAGAAATGGTTCTGTAATTCATTTATTTAAGGGAGCCTTTACAGAAATATATTTTATGCTTAAGGATAAAAGAAATCGTATTTACGCATGCACAGATAAGGGCCTTTATATTTATGATGATGTGATTTCTTCCCAAGCATGTAGCATTTATTTTGAAGACAAAATTATAACAAGCTGCTATGTTGATCGCGAAAATGGTTTTTGGATAACCACACGCGATTACGGAGCTTATTATCTGTCTGATTTTGCCATAAAGCATTTTGAGATTGCCGACGGAATGTTTGAAAAACCCGTTTGTTTAACCAGCGATTTTAAAAGTGCCGTTTATGCTGCTTATGCAAGTGGTTTGATAACACAAATTTCCGGTTCAGTTGAAAAGATAATTTATACTTCACCGCCCTCAAAAAAAGTTTACAATTTATTTCTAGAAGAACAAAGTAAACTTTATATTGGAGGAGATTCTTCCGGATATATATATAAAAATATTTTTCGGCCTTTTGTAAATCCATTAATAGGTTCTAGCGGTTATACTCATCTTAAAAATAATTATATACGACATGCTGATGGTCTTTTGTATTCTGCGGCGCAATCAGCCCTTATTAAAATTGCAAATGATTCTGTTGCGGAGCACTTAGATTGTTTGCAGCGAATTAATTGTATTTTCGAAACTAATCAACGTCAGCTTTTATTAGGCTGCATTAATGGAGTACTGCTGTTTAATGACTCAACAAGAAAATCAATAGTATATAATAGTGTGTTTAACAACATGAGCATTCAGGATATTAAACAATTTAATTTCTATACCTGCTTCGCAACACAGGGAAATGGTTTGATTTTTTGGGATGGTAAAAACAAAACTACAATTACCGAAAGTAATGGACTTGCCAGTGATTTTGTGAACAATATTTTGGTTCACAACAATGGTATATGGTGTGCAACCAATATGGGCATTAGCCATGTTCAGTTTAACGATGCCAATAAATTTAGTTTCAGCATTACCAACATTACTACTAAGGAAGGATTGCCGGTCAATGAAATTAATGATCTTGCTTTTTTGAACGATACTATATGGGTTGCAACCAATTCGGGAATTTGCTTTTTTAACAGTCAACATAATTTTGTCAATAGTGTTGCACCTTTAGTTTATATCAGATCTATGATCATTAATGGTGCTGATACAACTATTAAAAAAAATTATTCATTGCCGCATGATTATAATAACCTGAAAATTTCGTTTCGGGGTATCTCATTCAAAAGTCAAAAAGAAATTAGTTACCGGTATGTTTTAAAGACTGATGGTGATTCTATTTTTGGAATTACCAAAAACACCGAAGTGGAATTTTTAGCATTGAGTGCCGGCAATTATTCTTTTTATGTGTTTGCCCAAAACAGTTCGGGAGTCTGGAGTAAAAACGCTGCTGCATTATCATTTACCATCAATCCTTCATGGTGGCAAACATGGTGGTTTCGTTTTTTAGTCCTTGCATTAATTTTTATTGCAATGTTTAAGTATTATAAAAACAGGGAGCGCAATCTAAATCAGAAATTTGAAGCCGAACGCAAACAGGCCGACTTACAACTCACCGCTTTGCGAGCACAAATGAATCCTCATTTTATTTTTAATGTGATGAACTCTATTCGTAGTTACATTAAGAAAAGAGATACAGAATCAGCAGATAAATATCTTACCTCGTTTGCAAAATTAATTCGTTACACACTCAACAATTCGCAGGCACAGGAAATAAGTTTGCATGAAGAAATCAATGCATTGCGTGTATATGTTGAATTAGAAATGTTACGTTTCGATACCGCTTTTGATTTTAAAATAAATTTTGAAGATGATATTGATATGGATGAAACCATGATACCGTCGTTATTGTTGCAACCATTTGTTGAAAATTCAATTAAACACGGCATTGCAGATATTGAAATTACAGGAAAAGTTTTTATTGAAATTCGTAAATCAAATGACAAAATATTAATTGCTATCGAAGACAACGGTCGTGGTCGTAAGCAAAGTAGTATTGCGCATGAAGAGAATTTTGAGAAGCACAAATCATATGGCACTTCGTTGACAATGGACAGGATTTCCGCGTTCAACAAAGCATTTAATACGAATATTACAGTCAATATTATTGATTTGAAAGACGAAAATGAGATTGACTGTGGAACCAGGGTGGAGATTTTAATATAATAACTCGAAATTTTGATAGTTAAATTATTCAAGCGTATATTGGGATAGAATACTATATTTAAGATCAAATACCCCGCACCTGAGTTTATGCTATCTACCCTGATTATTGAAGACGAGAAAAAAAGCCGCGAATTGCTGCGTGAACTGTTGGAGCAATATTGCAGCAATGCCGAAGTAATCGGAGAAGCAGCTTCAGTTAAAGAAGCAAAGGAAGTTATTAATCAGCTCCATCCGAAACTTGTTTTTCTGGATGTAGAAATGCGTGATGGAACAGGTTTCGACCTCCTGAAACAACTGGGTAAAATTGATTTTAAAATTATTTTTGTTACAGCACATGCACATTATGCTATTAAGGCTATTCGTTTTTCAGCTGTTGATTATTTGCTTAAACCTATTGATGCAGATGAGCTAAAGGAAGCGGTGAATAAAGCAGAAGGCGAAATGCAAAACGACCATAGCCATCACATCAACGGATTTTTATCTAACCTCGAAAGTCAGGAATCAAGTCGGTTAGCAGTACCCATAAAAGACGGTGTTGCATTTTTAGAACCACATAATATCATCCGTTTGGAGGCTGACGGCACGTATACACATATCTACACCACCCAGGGAAAATATACAGCTATCAAAAACCTAAAAGAGTACGAGGACATGCTTTTGAATTTTAATTTTTTCCGTTCGCATCATTCGCACCTTATCAACCTTAAACATGTAAAAACGTTTAACCGTATGGATGGTTTTTTTGCTACCATGAGCGATGGAACCTCCGTAGAAATTTCGCGGAGAAAAAAAGGCGACTTTCTTAAAGTGATGCATCAAAGCTGATTGCTCTTTTTACCACTTATTGAAGTTTTTATTACCAGTTGTTCGTTTAAACAACCGCTGGCTCAACTCACCAAAATTTAATGTGTTTTTGTAATCATGTTTGGGGTGAAGTTTAATTTCACAAATGAACTATCAGTTTGCGTGGGATATCCAGGGAATGCCTGGAATACGATTTATTATAAATAATGAATTCGGGATATCGAACTTTTCGGCATACCTCTGTTTTAAGTTTTAATAATCTTCTATAGAAATAACCAAATTCATAAATTCATAAAAATGAAAACTAAAAATTTTTCTAAATCAAATTTTAACTTATCGGCAAAAATTTGGTTGTATTTAATTGTGATTTTTCTTTCCACAATTTTTGCTGAAAGGATTTATGCACAGCCAAATTTATTGAAGAATGGTAGTTTTGAATCACCTGATCTTAATCATCCGAACACTCATACAACTTTTTATGATGTGCCCCCAGATTTTAAAGTACCGGGATGGAGATCAGTAGAACAACCTAATAATTCATTTGAATTATGGACAGGATCAGGAGGATTTAATGGGGGCCCGGGTGCAATTCAAGGAAATCAGTACCTCGAATTAAATTCACAAGGTTGTGGCGCAATTTACCAGGACTTTGACACCAAATGTGGAGATATCCTGTGGAGTTTTTTTCATAGTGCTCGTGGCCCTTGTCAGAATCGAAAAGACTATGTAGAAATTCTAATTGGAACTCCGGGTAACATGGTTTCTCAGCACATATTTGGTGACAATGAGTCTCAATGGTTTGAGCATAGCGACTATTATAATGTGCCAGTAGGGCAATGCACTACCCGAATCGAATTGAAGTGTGTATCTGGTGGCTGTAATAGCAATCCCTCGTTGGGAAATTTTTTAGATAGTGTTAAAGTGATAGCCTCATTAACGCGTCAGCCTGTAGTCGAGCAAAGTCCGGAAACTACAGCTTGTCCAGGGGTGTGCAAAACATTAACTGTCGGCGGAACTATTTGCCCCGGCGAAAATTGGAAATGGTATCGTGGGAGCTGCGGAGGTACATTTGTGGGAACAGGACCTTCGATTCTTGTTTGTCCATCAGTAACAACAACTTATTTTGTGAGAAGGGAAGGAGGATGTGTACCAGGTGATTGTGCTTCGACTATTGTTTCGGTTTTACCAAAACCAGATGTAACTCTTGCAGTCGATAACAATACATATCCTTGTTGTCCTGTAATTGATGTTACAGGGGGAACTCCTGCATACTCATATGTGTGGAGCAGTAACAACATTGTCTTATCTACTTCGTCAAGTCTTCCTTGTCCGCCACCACTTACTAATGGAAGTTACCAGGTAATTGTTACCGATGCGAATGGATGCCCGGATACAGCATACGTCGATTTAGATTGTCACAATCCTTGCGCAGATACTTGTCCTTTTTGGGCCGTTGGTGGAAATTATTTAAACAATGGCGGGCGTATTAGTCTAACAAATAACATAATTGGATGTAATGATGTTGGACTAAATGGCGTTCCTGCTCCGAGCGCCGCACAAACTAATAAAAGTCCGCTCAGGATTTTTACGAATAGCACCGAGAGGATGAAAATACTTTATACCGGTGAGGTTGGAATAAATACAGGTATAGGACCAGCGATTGGGACAAGACTTCAAATCAAAGGCAATACGAACCAAAAAGGTATTTTATCGCAGGTAATCGCAGATGATAGTAATACTTATCCTTCCGGCGGAGGACCCGGTCTGATTACTGCTGTGCGTGGTGAAATTATTAATTGTCCGAACTCCGGCTGCACCGCAGAAGGAATTGCAGGTTATTTTTCGTCAAGACCAAAAAAGCGTTGGGCCGGTTATTTCGTCGGTGATCTTAAAATTGTTGGAGACGGATGGTTGACTACTACAAGAATAATGAGTGATGGAGCACTTAAGAAGAATGTAAATAAAATAACAGGTGCTTTAAATACGATTCAGCAACTTAATCCTAAGTCGTTTGATTTTAGAGTTAATGATTTTCCATATTTAAATCTGCCATCGGAGAATCAATATGGATTCATTGCGCAGGATGTCCAGAATGTATTACCAAGTTTGGTAGCGAGCAGCGAATTTGTAGAAGAAACCGATTCAACGGGCGACATCGTTTCGCCGGCCTCATCTTATTTAGGTCTCAACTATATCGGCTTGATCCCTATTGCAATCAAAGCCATCCAGGAACTCGATAGCTTAAGAATTTCATCCGGAGTTTCAGCTTCAAGCCCTCTGACAGTAAACCATCTTCCAAAATCAACGGGCGGAGATTCCCTCAGCAATAGTCAAATCTTTGATGACGGACTTTGTGTCGGAATAGGAACGGATACTGTTCCGCTCGGCTATAAGTGTGTCGTGGAGGGCAAATTCGGTTGCCGTGATGTGATCGTAGCTTGTCCGCCTTCATGGCCCGATCATGTCTTCAGCCAGATTCATTCGTTGAAGGAGCTTGAAGAATTGGAAAATTATGTTGTAACAAATAAACATCTGCCGGGAATTCCCTCTTCAAATGAATTGAGAGAATCAGGACTTAATGTCGGAGAGATGCAAACCAATCAGATGGAAAAAATCGAAGAGCTTTATCTATACATAATTGATATGAATAAAAATATGAATAAGCTCAGTGCTGAAAATAAAGATTTGAAAGAACGTATGAAAAAATTGGACAGTAAATAATGCTAAAGTATCACAATCATGAAAAAAAAATATAGATACTTAGCTATGAGGATTCTACCGTTTGTGTGGTTCCTGATTTGGTTTCCCTTTGAAACTTTGTACAGCCAGAATCTTGTTATTGATAACATAACTTTCAGCACCGGGCAACATTTATATTTCAGTCCGGGTACTATCACATCTCCTGACACTGTTACCAAACCTGTACTTATAACAGGTAATGCACATGTTGATTTTAAAGCCGCATTGTATGTTCACTTGCAATGTGGTTTCAGTACATCACTTGCATCCGGTTGTGGAATATTTCATGCATACACTGGGAATCAACCACCACCGTCTTTAGGTGTTTATCCATACACAACTCTTTATGTTGGAGGTAATGCAAATGTTACTCCCAATGCTGCACAAATAAATATGCTTAGCACAGTGGCTTATACAAATACAAATTTTACGGGTACATTAACTGTTGATCCGCTAACAGGAATTGTAACTGTAACAGATGCAAAACAAGCAGGAACTTATGCAATAACAGTTAAAGCATTTGGAAGCGGTGGGCTAACAGCCACTACAACTTTTACGTTGAATGTAATTAATCCGCCATGCAGTAATGGCCTGTTTACAAGTGCAGCCGATGCCCAAGTTGCAAGTTTCACTTATGCAGTTGCCATAGGTGATTTTAATAATGATGGCAATCAGGATATGGCTGTTGCCATACCGGATGATCATAGTGTTTCCATCCGATTAGGTGATGGTGCCGGTAACTTCAGCGGCAGCACTAGTTTGCAAGTTGGAAATAGTCCACGTTGGGTTTCTATTGGTGATTTTAATGGTGATGGAAAAGAGGACCTTGCTATCGCCAATGTAAATAGCAACAGTGTGTCTATCCGATTAGGA
>JANLOW010000174.1:0-16199 GCA_031366785.1 Bacteroidota bacterium
CGATTAGCCAACTCCCACGCTGTAAGGAAAACAAGGCGTGCACGGTTGGCTAAAATTTCAAAATCAATTTTGTCGGCCGTGTCTGTGGGTTTATGGTAATCAGCATGTGTTCCATTGAAATAAAAAATCACGGGAATATTATTTTTAACGAAATTGTAATGATCGCTTCTCATATAATAACGGTTCGGATCGTCTTCAGAATTATATTTATAGTCGAGAAGTAAGCGGGGGCCTTTCAAATTCTGTGCTTCATTAATGTTGTATAATTCCGTGCTCATTTTATCGGCGCCGATGATATAAATATAGTTTTTTATTCCGAGGCTGTCGTGAATTGCATCGGTTCGTCCAATCATATCTATATTAAGATCGACAATTGTATTTTTTAAAGGAAATACAGGATTTGAAACATACCATGCGGAGCCCAACAATCTCTTTTCTTCTCCGCTAACGTTCATGAAAAGTATGTTGCGTCTCGGGCCGTGTCCTTCTTTTTTGGCGTCAGAAAAAACCCTGGCCAATTCAAGTACGCCCGATGTTCCACTGGCATTATCATCGGCACCATAATATATCAGCGAGTCTGTTCTTCCCAGATGATCGTAATGAGAGGAAATAACAACCGTTTCATTTTTCAGATCGCTTCCCGGAATAAAAGCAAGAATATTTTGTCCCGACAATTGATCTGTATTCTTAACCAATTCTAAAATCACCAAAGATTTTATTTTTTTAATTCTTGTTTTGCCGTTGCTTTTAATTTTATTGCAAATCTTATCGAACTGGTCTTTTGGAAAAATGTTTTTTGCAACTTTTTCTGTGATGAGTAATTGTATGTAGTTGCTGTACTTATTAGATTTTTGATTTTCAGAAAAATATTTATTAATGACTTTTTCCGTGGTAATTATTAATACCAGAAATGGTGATTGTTGCGAAGAGCCATTGGGTTCAAATTTTTCCAATTGAATATTGACGCAATCGGAATTTGCATCAAATAAAATAAGGTTTTTCTTTGAAAAAATTTTCTTTTCAAAGAAGCTGCTGAATTTATTATCTTTTATACCAATAAAAATAAAATCATTTAAAGCAAGGGCTGTATCTCTATTGATGCCGGAATAATAAAAGTCTTTTCCAAATAAAAAGGTTTCTCCTCCGGCAGAAAGGTTTCTTGTTTTATTGTTTCTTAAACTGATAGTATGTTTTTGGAAAAAAAAAATTTTGTTAAATATTTCTTTGTCGATTTCATTTTCCGCATTATTTACTCCTGCCGGTTTCAACTTCCAAGAGTAGTATTTAGAGGCTAAAAAATATGCTGCTTTTTTTTGCCCCGGCCTGCCGGTTTCTCTGCCTTCCAGGGAATCGGAAGCAAGGATGTAAACAAATTCTTTAAGTGAGTCACTAGAAATTTTATTGGAATAATTCAACGGCAAATCTTCTCCATTTGCAGATTTGAAAATACTTAAAATAGTAAACAATATCCAATAACGTAAGGGGGTGATTGTCATTCAGCAACAATTTTTTTAACACGCAAGGCGTGTCTTCCGCCTTCAAAAGACGTATTTAAAAAAGTATGTGTGAATTGTTCTGCTTGATCGATTGTAATAAATCGTGCGGGAAGGCAGAGGATGTTTGCATTATTGTGTTTACGGGAAAGTTCAGCAACATCATTTTGCCAGGCAATTGCTGCACGAATATATTTATGTTTATTGGCTGTAATTGCAACGCCATTTGCACTTCCACAAATAAGAATACCATATTCATTTTTTCCGGCTTCGATACTTTCTGCAAGTGGGTGTACATAATCCGGATAGTCGACCGATTCTTTTGAAAACGTTCCAAAGTCTTCAACAAAATAGCCGTTTTTTCCAAGAAAAGCTTTTAACAACTCTTTATATTCAAAACCTGCGTGATCGCAACCTATGGCTAATCGTCCCTTGTTCATTATATTCATCATTAAAACTCACAAACAAATGTACTTAATTTGTTATGAACAATGGGTTAAAATTGAAAATTATAGTCCTGAAAATAAATACTCTGCAAAAGAGTTTATTAACACTAAATTCGTGAATTGTTTTAAAAACGGTTATTAAGTAATTATAAAAATATCTTGTTTTGTTAAAACATGGCCGGCATATGAAATGGTTATAAATAATGCAAGACATTTTTATGATTACAAAAATAAAATTACTCACAAAAAATGGAAGGTTATGAGTTTCCGGGAATCAAAAAGTTATCACCGAAAAAAATCATACACAACTGTGTGAAACATTACAACAAAGTTCTGCATCAACTTATTGCAATTTACAAGTATGTTAATAACACAATATCTTTTGTGCATAAACCTGTTTCGTAAAATTAGAGTAGTTTATTACAAACAGTATGAACAGGCTAATAGTAGTAGTAAAATTTAATATTTAAATAAAATATATATTATTGTTATGATTGATGTTGATTTAAAAAAACGCGGTTGGCTGGAAAAGGAAATTGATCCGACGTTGGATTTATTTGCCGAGATTGCACGACTGAAGAAGGAAAAAAATGCGATTATTCTTGCCCACTACTACCAGGATGCAGATATACAGGACGTTGCGGATTTTATTGGCGACAGTCTTGGATTGTCGCAGCAAGCAGAAAAAACCAATGCGTCTATCATCGCTTTTGCAGGCGTTCATTTCATGGCTGAAACTGCAAAAATTCTTAATCCAAATAAAAAAGTTGTTTTACCCGATTTACGAGCCGGATGCTCGCTTGCCGATGCTTGTCAACCCGAAGAGTTTGCCGCATTCAAATCAAAATATCCTGACCATTTAGTGATTTCATACATCAATTGTTCAGCTGAAATAAAAGCGATGAGTGATATAATTTGTACCTCATCGAATGCAGCCATTATAGTTAAAAGTCTTCCACCCACACAAAAAATTATTTTTGCTCCCGATAAAAACTTAGGAAGATATGTGATTAATCAAACCGGACGGGAAATGGTTTTATGGAATGGTGCTTGCATGGTTCATGAAATATTTTCATTGGAAAAAATAATGCGATTAAAATCCGCGCATCCAAATGCTAAATTAATTGCTCATCCGGAATGTGAGCAACCGGTTTTAGATGTTGCTGATTATATAGGTTCAACAACAGGGTTATTAAATTATACAAAGAAAAATATATACAAAGAATTCATTGTTGCTACAGAGGCGGGAATTCTACATCAGATGATAAAAGCTTCGCCTGATAAAACATTTATTCCTGCACCACCCAATAATTCGTGTGCATGCAATGATTGTCCGCATATGAAATTAAACACCCTCGAGAAACTATATCTTTGTCTTAAATTTGAACTGCCCGAACTTACCCTTCCGGAAGATGTACGCATTCGTGCACTTAAGCCTATTAAAAGAATGTTAGAAATATCCAAACAATATGGTTTGTAGAAAAAATATTTTTTGTTTTTTACAATTTCTCTTTTGTTGTTTTCTTTCAACATTATTTTTTTATGATGCAAATGCTCAGGAAATAATTTCAGGTTCAAACGAGTATAAAAAATTTTATTACCCCGGAGGATCGCTGTCCAGTGAAGGCCGGGTAATAAATGGAAAACCGGAAGGATATTGGAAAAGTTATTTTGAAACCGGAAAAATAAAATCGGAAGGAAACAGAAAAAACTTTAAGCTTGATAGCCTATGGATCTTTTATAATGATTCCGGTTTTATAACTGCTAAATATTTTTACAAAGAAAGTTTAAAAGACGGTGTTCAAATTAACTATTACGACGATGGCAATCTCAAAAGTGAAGAAACCGATTCGGCCGGTGTTCGTAACGGCCCGCTGAAATTATACAATGAAGAAGGAAAATTAGTAAGACTTATTCCTTATGTAGGTGGAATTGAAAATGGACTAGCAAAAGAATTTAGATCCGATGGAACGGTAATAACGGTTACAAATTATAAAAACGGATATTTTCAAAAAGAAGAAAAAATTAATCGCATTGATAAAAGAGGATTGAAGCAGGGCGTTTACAAAGAGTTTTATGAAAACGATCAGGTTAAAGCCGAGGGTGTTTATAAGGATGACAAGAAAGAAGGTTTTTTTAAAGAATATTCCGCCGATGGGCGTGTAGTTAAAAAAGAAGAATATAGAATGGGTGAACTTGTCGTAACAAAAGTTGAGGACAAAGATAAGTTTGAAGTAAAGCGAAATTATTATCCGACAGGCGCAACTAAAATTGTGGGTACGTATAAGAAAGGTGTTCCCGAAGGAGTTTTTAGATTATATGATGAAAATGGAAATATCGACAGCGCAAAAATTTTTGCGGCAGGAAAACTTTTACGCCAGGGAAGAATGGATAATCAGGGTCGCGAACAAGGAGAGTGGAAAGAATTTTATGAAAGCGGACAACAAAGGTCTGTCGGAAATTATGTAGATGGAAAGCGCGAAGGGTTGTGGATGTTTTCATTTGAAAACGACTCTATCGAACAAGTGGGGAATTATTTAAAAGGAAAACCTAACGGACCATGGAAATGGTATTATCCAAATGGTCATTTACGTCGGGACGAATTATATAATGCCGGCAGAGAAGAGGGTTACATGAAAGAATACAATGAAGATGGGAAAATAATAGCAGAAGGAAATTATATTGAAGGAAAACAAGATGGTGACTGGAAATTTAGAAATGGAGAATATGTGGCGGAAGGAAAATTTATCGAAGGAAAAGAAGACGGAGTTTGGAAGCAATATTATTTAGAAGGCACGCTTGCTTTTGAAGGAGAATATTTAGATGGTCAGGAAACAGGAACACATAAGTACTATTGGCCCAATGGTAAAATACACGAAATAAGAAACTTTCGTCTTGGACTTAAGGATGGTGAGTGGAAAATGTTTGATGAAAATGGAACATTAATTTTCCACAGAACATTTAGTAGTGGAGTTGAAAGCAAAATTGAAGACGAAAAGATTCAGGATGGGGAAGGCTCGGGACAATAAATCACAGAGGCCGGGTTATGGTTTTTTCGCGCAGAAGTCAAGAATATTTTTTTATTAATATGAAAAATTAATACCCCTTCTGTGAGCTCCGCACGAAAAGAAATCTCAACTTCAATAGCTCCTAAACAAACTAAACATAACTATAGAAATTAAAATTAAAACATAAACAGAAAGTGTAATTATTGTAATAATTCCCATAAAGCGAAACAACAAATTCATATTTTTAAAAGCCCCGTTCAATGCTTCCTGATTCATTTCGCGAATAGCAATTTTCATTCGAGAAGCAAAACGAAACATATATAATACCGGCATAAAATAAACAACAGCAAGAAGTATGTAAAAAGCCGAGACAAGACCGGAGGAAAATGCGGAAAACATTGGCGCACTTATATTCTTCATTAATGTACCAACTAACAAAGCCAAAATTACTAAGAGGCCAACACCAATAAAACCGACAATCGAGAGAAGGTTTGCCCAACGAGCGGTTTCCAATAAATATAAGATAGTTTCATTTTCTAAAACAAGTCCACGATTTGAAGAAGTGGAACTTTCATTTGTTAAGTTTTCCATTTTTTATTTCTTATGGTATTTTCCTGAACGGGCCCCGCTATTCTTTCGACCGCGCGTATTTCGTCTTTCTAATTGTCCGGACGATTTGATAGTTTTATGAGGATTAAATTTAGTCGGCCCATCATCACCATTGATCATTCGCAGATCTATTTGTTTTCGTAAAAGATCACATCGCATTACTTCAACTTTTACGGAGTCGCCGAGTGTGTATTTTCGTTTTGTTCTCGAACCGATAACACAGTAGTTGCTGTCATCAAATTCATAAAAATCATCAGCCAGGTCGCGAAGACGAATCATTCCTTCACATTTATTTTCAATGATCTCAACATAAAGACCCCATTCAGTAACACCCGAAATCAACCCATCAAAAACTTCTCCTATTTTGTCTTTTAAGAACTCGACCTGTTTATATTTTATAGATGCACGCTCAGCTTCTGAAGCTTTGATTTCCATTTGCGTGCTATGTTTGCATTGTTCTTCCAGTAAATCCTGGTCAACCCCTGATTTTCCTTCAAGGTAAAACTCAAGCAGGCGATGAACAAGAACATCCGGATATCGACGGATTGGAGAAGTAAAATGAGTGTAGAAATCAAAAGCCAGTCCGTAATGTCCAATATTTTCTGTTGTATAAATTGCTTTAGACATGGTACGAACAGCCAGTTGTTCAAGAACATTTTGTTCTTTTTTACCATGGAGTTCTTTCATAAGACCATTCAGCGACCCGGCTATTTCGCGCTCATTGGTAATTTTAAGTTTGTAACCCCACTTTCCGGCAAATGCGGCAAAACTTTCAAGTCTTTCGGTGACAGGGGCATCGTGGACACGGTAAACAAATGGTTTTTTTTCTACACGAAGTGTTTGTTCCTCTACAATTTTTTTTCTTTTTCCCTCAGAAACTATTTCATGTTTACGACCGACAAATTCTGCGACCGACCTGTTAGCAAGAAGCATAAATTCTTCTATCAGTTTATTGGAATCTTTACTTTCTTTTAAATATACACCCAGAGGCTTTCCGTTTTCGTCCAGTTTAAAACGCACCTCTACTTTTTCGAATGCAATAGCGCCGTTTTTGAAACGCTCAGACCGAAGTTTTTTTGCAAGAAGATCCAATGTTAGAATTTCATTAGACAAATCTCCTTTACCGGTTTCGATAACATCTTGTGCTTGTTCATACGAGAATCGATTATTGCTATGAATAATAGTTTTTCCAAACCAGTTTTTCCAAACTTTTGCATGCTCATCCATTTCGAAGACGGATGAAAAACAAAGCTTGTCTTCATTGGGGCGCAGTGAACAAACACCGTTTGAAAGTTTTTCAGGAAGCATTGGAATAACCCTGTCAACCAGATAAACAGAAGTGGCTCTGTAGTATGCTTCTTTATCGAGTTGTGTTGCAGGCTTAACATAATGAGAAACATCTGCTATATGAACACCTATTTCCCAGTTTCCGTTTGGAAGTCTTACTATTGATAATGCATCATCAAAATCTTTTGCATCTGCGGGATCAATAGTAAATGTAGGAGTGTTTCTGAAATCGCGGCGTTTTTTAATTTCTTCGTTAGAAATTATTTCGGGAATAGCGGAAGATTCATCTTCAACGCGTCGTGGAAAAGAAAGAGGAAACCCATATTCGGCGAGAATGGAATTCATTTCAACATCATTTTCACCAGGCCAACCAAGGAGCTTCGTAATTTTTCCTATCGGATTTTTTGTTCCTTTTGGCCAGTCAGAAATTTCGGCAATTACTTTTTGCCCATGCTGAGCATTATTAACGAGGTGTTGAGGAATAAAAATATCGACGAGCATTTTTGAACTATCCGGAACAACAAAGGCATATTTATCGGAAAGCTGAACGGTGCCGGCGAATTCTGTTTTTGCTCGTGTAATAATTTCAGCGACCTCACCCTCGAGGCGTTTATTTTTGTGACGGGCGTGCAGATAAATTTTTACCCTGTCGCCGTTTAGAGCATTTTTGACATTTCGAGGAGCAATATAAATATCATCTTCATTGGATTCGCTAAGAATATAGGCAGCGCCACCAGATGTTATATCAATAATACCCTCCATGTAAGAATGCTTTGGCTTAAGTTTAAACTTACCGGTTTCAACTTCAAGTAAATCTCCCTTATCTTGCAATTCGGCAAGGATAAAAAGAATTTCTTTTTTAAGACCATCATCCAACCATTCAGTGTTTATTTCAGGATTTGCTTCGGTAAAAACGGGAAGCTCAGGTTTTATGAGACGAATGAGTTGTTTGTAATTAAAAGTTTTATTCGGATGCTTGTTAAAGGATTTATATACTTCGCCCACCAGAAAGACATTCAATAAATCGTCCTGTTTATTTTTTTTGCTCATCAAATTATTTTTTCAATATAGATTCAATAAAAGTAATAAGCATAAGTATTAAAATTCTGGATAATGAAAATAATTATTAATATTTTGAATGTAATTAAATTGTGAAAAAGCCGTTCATAACTTTTAGGCCCGGTCAGATAAGCACAATAATGCTCGTTTAATTTTACCATTAATTATTCATTTTCACCAAATAATAAAAAAAGTAAATAATGGAAACACCAAACCAAGACAATAAGGGTAAAAAAGGAATATTTTGGATCATACTTCTGCTGCTGTCGGTTGTATTAAACATTTATCAATGGAGGAACCATTCGACCTCAGTAAACATGTATGAACAGAAAGTAGACACCCTCGTTGTTGAGCGGGTAAATGTTGAAAAAGAACTTTCAGATGCCAGGGCAGAGTTGGAAAAATATCGTGGGATATCGGCAAACCTGGACAGCCTTTTAAACGAAGCTCAGGCCAAAATCGATGAACAGGCTAAGAAGATTAAATCAATCGGAGCAAATGAAAAAAATATAAAGTCACTTAATGTACAGATGAAACAACAACTTGCCGACCTTCAAATTTTGCGCGACGACTATCTTGGAAGAATAGATTCATTGTTAATGGTAAACAAGCAACTCGTAACAGAAAAGGAACAATTGACAGGACAAAACCAGTCACTATCAAAAAACCTGGAAACAACTGTTGCCACGGCGTCTGTTTTAAAATCCGAATACATTAAAGTAAACTCCTTTAAAAGAAGGAGTAGTGGCAAGTATGTGGAAACAGCATTAGCCAGAAGAACCCATAAGCTCGAGGTGTGCTTTGATATTCTTGATAATAAAATTACAAAGCAAGGCGAGAAAACAGTTTACATGAAAATTACCGAGCCGGGAGGCAAACCAATAGGCAATCGTGGTACAGGGTCGGGTTCCTTTACAACTGCTTCTGGAGAAGAGATAATGTATGCAACCACGTCAACGATTACATTTACGGGTGCCAAGCAGAATTTGTGCATGAATTATGAGGAACAAGATGATAAAAAATTTGCACCCGGAACCTATTTGATAGAGGTTTATATAGATGGAAATCTAAGCGGTGCAGGAAGCTGTGTGCTTCGATAAAATAGTCAATTGATATGTATGAGCCGTCGCTAACAATTTTTAGCGGCGGTTTTTTTATTCAACAAATTGACGAATAGTGTTAATTAATGAAGGAGCAGTATCGAAACCGCGCATTCTCCAAACTTCTTTTTTATCTACAAAAAGAATAAGAGTCGGAACGCTTAAAACCATCAGCGACTTAGCGATCTCGGCATGTTCATCAATATTAAGTTTTGTAATTTCTAATTTTTCATTAAAATGTTTCCCTATATCGTCAAGCACCGGAACAACCCATTTGCAAGGCTCACACCAATCTGCATAGAAATCAATTAAAACAGTCGAGGATCCTGAAACCAATTTTTCTAAAAGTGGATTCATTTTTTATTTATCAGTTACACTATTTTCCGGGATGCCTACAGACACTTGCACACCGCTATCTTTTATCATACTCCAACCATTTCTAACATTGACAATATTTTCAAAACCGTGAGCTTTTAAAAAAGAAGAAGCAATCATAGAGCGATAACCCCCGGCACAATGAACATACAGCGTCTCCTTTTTATTAAGAAGGCTCAGATTTTTTTCCAGTTCGGCCAGAGGTATGATGGTTGCATTTTTTACATGTCCGTTCTCTGCTTCAGAAATTTTTCTTACATCAAGCACATGGGCACCGTCTTTCACTTTTGAGGCAAACTCTTGGGGATTAATAGTAGTAATTGTTTCATACGACTGTCCGGAAGCCAACCATTTTTCAAAACCGCCATCGAGATAACCTGAAATATTTTCAAGCCCTACACGAGCGAGCCTTAGAACACTTTCATCTTCTTTTCCTTTTTCACAAACAAGAACCAGTCTTTTCCCAATTTCTATAATAGTACCAGCCCAAACGGCAAACATGCCATCCAAACCAATGTTGATTGAGTCTTTAATATATCCCTTTTCAAAATTATCCGAGACCCTTGTATCTAGGATTAGGGCACCACTATTAACTTCTGATAGAAAAGAATTAATTTCTAATGGCCTCATATTTTTTTTCATCACACTGGAAATTGACGCATAGCCTTCTTTATTAATCCGTGCATCATCGAAGAAATAGGCCGGAGGAGCCGTTAGCCCCTCTGTCACGGCATGAATAAAATCTTCTTTCTGAATATTTCCCAAGGCATAATTCATTCTTTTTTGTTCACCGATTGTGCTCCAAGTTTCTTTGCCGATATTTTTACCACACGAAGAACCGGCACCATGAGCAGGATAAACTAAAACCTCATCGGGCAACGTTTTTATTTTTTTGTTTAAAGAATCATAAAGCATAGATGCAAGCTCGCGGCTGGTCATTTTACCATCAAGAAGATCCGGTCTTCCGACATCACCGACAAATAAAGTGTCGCCCGTAAACACACAATATTCCTGATAACTTTCGTTAAGAAGAAGATAACAGGTTGATTCCGGTGTGTGCCCGGGAGTATGAAGAGCTCTTAAAGTAAGATCGCCTACTTTAAACTCTTCACCGTCGATGGCATTATGAATCTTGTAAGAAGTTTCGGCAAGGGGACCAAAAATAATAGTGGCACCTGATTGATTCGCCAGATCGATATGTCCGGATACAAAGTCGGCATGAAAATGTGTTTCGAACACATATTTAATTTTTGCTCCCCGTTTTTTTGCTAAGGCCAGATAAGGCTCTACTTCACGAATCGGATCTACTATTGCCGCTTCACCATTTGATTCAATATAATAAGCGGCTTCGGCAAGGCAATTAGTATAAAGCTGTTGTACAAACATTGGATTTATTTAGTCTTAGGCGAAGATACAAAAACGTCCGGCGAATAAAAATGTTGTCAATAAAGAAGACAATTTTTGAATAGATATGAAGGTAATTATATCGAACTTTCCGGCAGTATGTTTAAGGGAGAAAAAGGTGGATATTTATTAAAAAGAATCGGCAAAATATTTTTGTTGATTTCTGTTTTGTTAATAATAATTTTTCAATTGCCACCCACAATAGCCTTGTTGATGGGAATGTCGGCAGTTTTTGTTTTTGGCAATCCATTTCCGAAATCTACAAAGACAACATTAAAATATTTATTACAAGCATCGATTATTGGTCTTGGGTTTGGGATGAATTTTACTAAAGTTGTGGAAGCCGGGCGAGACGGATTTGTTTTTACAATACTTACAATTGGAATTTCTATAGGACTTGGCTTTATTATCGGGAGGCTATTAAAAGTGGGGCGTATAATTTCGTACCTGATAAGTGTAGGCACTGCTATATGCGGAGGAAGTGCCATTGCGGCAATTAGCCAGGTTGTAGATGCAGACGAAAACGATGTTTCGGTTTCTATCGGCACCGTATTTATTCTTAATGCTATTGCGCTTTTTATTTTTCCGGTAATTGGTCACACGTTTAATCTGTCTCAGGAACAATTTGGAATTTGGGCGGCTATTGCCATACATGATACAAGCTCTGTGGTTGGTGCGTCTGCCAATTATGGCAATGAGGCATTAATGATAGCAACAACAATTAAACTCGCAAGAGCTTTGTGGATAATTCCACTGGCATTAATTACATCGATAATTTTTAGAAAACAAAGTTCCGTATCTTCTTTTCCGTGGTTTATCTTGTTTTTTGTTTTCGCTTCGATTATAAATACATATTTGTCATTACCGGCTGCATTTACTCTGAATATTCTAACCCTTTCAAAAATCGGATTTAGTATTACATTATTTCTGATTGGACTTGGCATTTCACCGGCCAAATTAAAAATTGTTGGACTCAGGCCTCTTCTTCAGGGTGTAATTTTGTGGCTGACGATTTTAATTTGTTCGTTGATGATTGTAATTAAATATTAAGTACTACTATCGTTTGTTTTGTTGGAAGAATATTCATAACAATAGTTTTTTTAAGACAGGTATTAAAAAAGTTTTTCGGAATTAATATAATTTAATGGTTGAACTCCAATAAGAATTTTGATTAAAAAATATTGCCAATGATGCCGGAGATAATAGTAAAAAATGAATTTTTTTTGAAATTATTTGGATCCATTGTTTCATTTTCAACCAAATTAAAATTTTCCGCATCCCTTAAAAAACCATTGTTGTAATATGCAACCCTCTGTAAACGACAAGGTTTGCGGGTTAATTTCCATACTCTTAAGAACATGCGATCATTCATGGTACCTTTGGGCTTCATATTAAATTATTTCAACAAGGATATGGGTTAGAGGTGGTGCAAAGTTTAAGGCCAGAATAAATTTGCATTAAATGTTTGTCCGGCATTTAAAAGCAAAAATCGACAAGATCAAAAAATTGTTTAGTTGGCCAATGTTAATTTTATATTAAGCCAGTATTAAAATTTGTAAAACTGGTGTTTAAAAAATATGTTTATGATAAATTACCAGCATTAATAAATACTTTTTAAAAATGAATAAGAACATAAAAAATGAACTAGAACAGAAAGTTGCGACTGCAGTAGCAGAAATACTTTCGCATTATGAAAAAAGCGCATCGACAGAAATACAAAAACATGTAAAAGCGACGAGTAAACGATTAGTGAAAAAATTTATCAAGGCCATAAAAAAAATAGAGAAGAAGAAAAACCGCCTCAAGAGAAAAGTGTTAGAGAAGAAAAAAGCGGCATTGAAAAAAAGAACAACCAAACGCTAGTCCAGAGAATTTTTTATATGGGAATAAATAAAGAGGGGCTTATTAACAGAGACCTAAGCTGGTTGTCATTTAATGCCAGAGTATTGCAGGAGGCCGAGGACAGGAGTGTTCCACTTCTGGAAAGAATACGGTTTCTCGGAATTTTTTCGAATAATTTAGATGAGTTTTTTCGTGTCAGGGTTGCGACCATTCGACGAATGAAAAAATTCGGCAAAAAGGGGAAGCAAATAATAGGAGCCGATCCGTCAAAGCTATTGGAAAAAATTCAGGAGGTTGTCGTTTTGCAGCAAGAAAAATTTGACAATCTGTATTTCGGCATTGTCAGAGAGCTGGCGAAAGAAAATATATTTATAGTTGATGAAAAAAAGCTCAACAGAGCACAACAGGTTTTTGCAAAAGAATATTTTGACCGGTATGTTTCAACATTTGTTATTCCGATCATGATAGACACGGCGCCAAAATTCCCGTATTTGAAAGATAGGATGACCTATCTGGCAGTAAGAATCAAGATAAAAAACCAGGAAAAGAAAACAAAATATTCGCTTATAGAAGTACCAACAGATGTGCTGCCACGCTTTATTGTTCTGCCCTCTTCGGAAGATAAAAAATATATTATTCTACTAGAAGACATCATTCGATTTTGCCTGAAAGATATTTTTTCACTTTTTACTTACGACTCAATAGACTCGTATTCTATGAAAATGACGAGAGACTCTGAACTGGATATTGATACCGATGTATCAAAGAGTCTTATGGAAAAAATATCAAAGAGCCTTAAACAAAGAAGCAAAGGAGAGCCTGTACGCCTGGTGTATGATAAATCTATACCGACAAAATTTTTAGATTTTATTTTGCGGAAAATTAAATTACACGACTCCGAATGCCTCATTCCCGGGGGTGTATACCATAATTTTAAAGACTTTATTAAATTCCCCAAAATTGGAAGAAAGGAACTTTGGAATCCGACTCTCGTGGTTGGCGAACATCCACGACTAAAAGGACAGAAGAGTCTTTTGGCGGCAATTCGAAAAAAAGATGTTTTACTTTCTTATCCGTATCATACATTTAATCACATAATAGATATTCTTCGTGAAGCAGCAATAGATCCGAAGGTTTTGTCAATAAAAATTACCTTATATCGTGTTGCCAATAATAGCGGCATCGTTAACGCTCTTATCAATGCTGTTAGGAATGGAAAGCAAGTAACGGCTGTTGTTGAATTAAAGGCGCGTTTCGATGAGGAAATAAATATTTTTTATTCCGGCAAACTTCAGGAAGAAGGAGTAGAAGTAATATTCGGTGTGCCGGGATTAAAGGTTCATTCAAAATTATTTTTAATCACACAACGTGAGGAAAACAAAATAATACAGTATGCACACATTGGAACAGGCAACTTTAATGAAAAAACAGCAAAAGTTTATAGCGATCATGCATTATTGACGGCCGATAAAACCATAACCGGCGAAGTAGAAAAGTTATTTGGATTTTATCTAAATAATTATAAAACCGGAACCTACAACCATTTAATTGTTTCTCCATTCAATACCAGGAAACGTTTCAGTGCATTGATTGCAAATGAAATTAAGAATGCAAATGAAGGAAAAGAAGCATGGATGGTTCTTAAAATGAATAGTTTTGTTGATAAAGACATGATAGAAAGGCTTTACGATGCAAGTAATGCCGGAGTAAAAATAAAATTAATCGTAAGGGGTATTTGCTCATTAGTGCCAGGCATTAAAGGCAAAAGCGAAAACATTGAAGCCATAAGTATCGTTGACACATTTTTAGAACATAGCCGGATATATATTTTCTGTCATGGCGGCAATAACAAACTCTACCTTGCATCGGGAGATTGGATGTATAGAAATCTCGACTATCGTTCCGAAGTGGCAGTACCTGTTAATGATCCGGACTTGCAGGAAGAGCTAAGACGATTCATTTCAATTCAATTGCGCGACAACTGCAAGGCAAGATTATTGAATTCTCCCAATGGAGAAAATATTTATGTATCGTCGCCGGAAAGAAATACAATTTGTGCACAAAATGAAATCCAAAAGTGGCTTTCAACAAAACGATATACTCCATTTCGTTTCAATACACTTTTTCAGAAAAAGAAAACAAAACCAATTTCAAAAAAACCGGTTAATAATCTTCCGGCAAAGTCCCGTAAAACAAAATAAACAATTCCGTTCTTAGCATTATTATGCAGAATAAAATTTTACGATTTGCAGCAATCGACGTAGGGTCCAATGCTGTGCGCCTTCTCCTTTGTAATGCTGTTGAAGAGCACGAGGTGGTACACTTTAAAAAAAGCGAACTTATACGGATTCCATTGCGATTGGGTGAAGACGTATTTCTGAATGGAAAAATTTCAGAAAACAAAGTGAATCGGTTTGTTAAAACCATGAAGGCCTTTAAATTATTGATTGATGTCTTTGAGCCCATATCTTTTCGTGCTTGTGCAACTGCCTCTTTGCGTGAAGCGGCGAATGGCGCAGAAATAGTGAATAGAATTAAAAAAGAATGTGATCTGCACCTTGAAATTATTTCAGGAAAGCAAGAAGCAGAATTAATTTATTCGAATCATATTGAAGACAGCCTTGATAAATCCCAGAGTTATTTATATATTGATGTTGGAGGAGGAAGTACAGAGGTTACGCTTTTTGATAGGGGAAAAATAATTATCTCTCAGTCATTTGATGTGGGCGCCTTGCGTTGGCTTAACGGGAAAGTGTCAAAAGAGAGCTGGGAAAAAATGAAAAAATGGGTCCAGGAAAACACACATGGCCACTCACCGCTAACTGCCATTGGTTCGGGAGGAAACATAAATAAAATTTTTAAGATGCTTGACAGAAGAGATAAGCCCCTGACTATTTCGAAGCTGAGAGATTTTTATGATGAATTAAAAATTCATACCATTGATGAAAGAATGGAAATCTGGCAACTGAATCCTGATCGTGCCGATGTAATTGTTCCAGCCGCAAAAATTTATCTGGGTGTAATGAAAGCAGCAGACATTGGAGAAATTATAGTTCCACAAATAGGTCTGGCAGACGGCATTGTTCATCAGTTACACGATCAGTTTGTGCAAAGCGCCATTGCTAAATAACGATGGATTAGAAAAAAAATACAATTGTTGTCCGACAAAATTTGCTATTAATAATATTCTTTGCGAATCGTGGACGTTGCGTTTAATTTCAATGGCTGTATTTAAACGCAACGTCGCTACGATTCGCAAAGAATAACATAAAAAAGATTGCAATTATTCAGTTACAATTGATAAAACACGGTGACCTGTTAGAATTTATGTAAGTCACGTTTAACGATTGGAATAAAGAACATTCACAGATAAGGTTTATGATTCAAGTCTTTTAAAGTTTATTTTTGTCAGACAACAATGAAAAAATTAGTCCTCATCCGCCACGCAAAATCCGACTGGTCCATTCCCGGAATTAAAGACATAGACAGACCCCTGAATGAACGTGGTTATTTGGATGCGCATAAAATCGGAGCACAACTGAGAGAAAAGACAGCAGGTAAAAAACTTTTCATAAG
>JANLOW010000196.1:0-2241 GCA_031366785.1 Bacteroidota bacterium
ATCAGGCGACCCTTGAAAAAATGTAACTAAATAATTTCCATTTTTACTCATTTCATAGGAATTAATGGCCAATCTGGATTCATCCCAAAGACGAATAGGAAGAATTCCGAGGTGTAAAAAAAATGGAAAATACGTTAGTGAACAAAACAAAATAAGTTTAAAGGCAATATCTAAATTGTTTCGACTTTCTATCTTCATTTTTTTAAAGGAAAAAAATAATCACTTTTAAAAATATTATAAAATATTAGTTTTCAAATTTTGCCAAAGATAGAAGAATTAAGGAATTTATTTTATCTAAAAAGTACAAATATTTTAATCACTAAACTTAATACTATGAGTCTCTTTTTTAACATTAATCCCTTTTGTTCTTTATAACAGAGAATATTATTATCTAATAATAATTGCTTTATCTTAAATTATAGTCTTATTTAGCTTTTCTACATACCTACCATAATTATACTTTCTAAATGGCTAAAATTTTATGAAATTAAATAAATGGTATCTAATTATTTTTATTCTTTTAATCTGCGACATTATCTATACTTTTTTGCAGAATTATTACTCTATGACACTTGACGGTGATATGTGTTCAATAATAATGCCGTCAGACGGTTATAAAAAAATATTGACCGACCCTTTCGGTTTTAATGTTTTATTTAATCATGATTATTATCCTGCTACCAATCGATTTTTTATTCATTGGTTCATGCAATTGTATTTCCACAATATTCCTTTTCTTTTTCAAAATATTGCCACTCCAATTGATAGCATTTATTTAAGTCTTTCGTTTGCAAGAACATTAATTCAAGTACTAATTATTTATTTGCTTTCCAACTATATAAGCGAAAGTAAAAACATATTTAATAAAAAATTTTTAATAACAGCATTTTTAATAACTCCCTTTTTCCAGGTTGGAGGTTATTCAAATTGGATGGGAATAACATACAATTCAATTTCTTATACATTTTTTTATGGATTACCTTTTATATTTATCCTCTTATTCTTTTTGCCGTTCTACAAATTATATTTCAATAATTTTAATATTAAGTTCAATATATTCACGAATACTCTGCTATTAGTAATACTTTTAATAATTGCATTTGGTGGACCATTAGGCCCACCCATTATATTACTAATTTGTCCAGCTATTCTCCTTTATTTTTTCCAAAAGAATTTTAAACTCTCATCATCGAATTCTCTAAATAAAAGAATTATTAAAGCAATTAAAAATATACCAAAGCCAATCTTGATTCATTTTACGTTTGCTGTTCTTTTAAACCTTTATTCAATTTATATCGGAAGCCACAATTCCGAAAATTTCTGGTTTAGTATGTCAATTGCAGATCGATACAAATTATTACCTACAGGCTTTTGGGAGTTAGTTACTTTTAAGTTAGGTTTACCCCTGATCTTATTAACTGTAATTATCAATTCAATTTTTATCAGCAGAATCAACGATGTAGTTGCTCAAAAAATACTACTGTTAGCAAAAATAATCGGCTTATTAAGTTTAGCCTATATACTTTTACTTCCTCTTGGTGGATATCGGGCTTATCGGCCAAACATTATCAGGCATGATACATTTTCGCCAGTAACAATTTCAATAATATTTCTTCTCGGATTATCAAGCCTTTACTTATTACATTATTATAGAGGAATTGCAAGGAAAATATATATTTTAATAATGATACTAATAATGTGCATTTTTACCAATGCAGATCGAATCGATTTTAAAGGAAATGAGTGTGAAAGGCAGGCACTTAAGACTCTGGTAGCTTCACCTGAGAGAATAGTTCGCTTGGAGGCTTCGTGTAATATTATGGAATGGAACCGAATTACAGACTATAAAAACAGCGAATTAAATTGCAGAATGTTAAAATATTGGCACATTCTAAAAGAGAAAAAATCATATTATTATGATTGATACTAATTTATTTCTTATTGATTATAAGTAAAGTTGATGTAAAAATAAAAAATTTGTATAATATTAATCGCTTATTTCCCACTAACAGATGGAGCATCTTCCACTGAAATAATATTTATATCAAAAACTAATGGAGTGTATGGCGGAACAATAAACAATCCGCTTTTCGGATCCCGGATTCCTTCTTCTCCATAAGCGAGTTTTGAAGGAAGTATAAGAGTGAACTTATCACCTGCATTTAATGTCTTCATTGCCATTTCCCATCCACTAATTACATGATGGGCTCCTGAAATAAATTTATAAGGTTGTCCGGCTTT
>JANLOW010000215.1:0-2141 GCA_031366785.1 Bacteroidota bacterium
TAACAAACGATTTTCATGATAAAGCTTTTCAAAATATAGACTGCCTTAAGTGTGCTAATTGCTGTGCAACTACAGGTCCGCTGCTTAAAAATCGCGATATTGATATTCTCTCCGGAGAATTTAAAGTACGTCCATCTCAATTCACGGAGCAATATTTAAAAATTGATGAAGATGGTGATTGGGTTTTTAAAAAACTCCCTTGCCCTTTTCTCGGAAGTGACAACTATTGTTCCGTCTATTCTTCCCGACCAACTGCTTGCCGCGATTATCCGCATACACAACAAAGAAATATTGCCGAAAAAATACCTGTCACTTTTTTAAATTCGATGATTTGCCCGGCCGTGGCTGTTGTGGTTGAAAATCTAAAAAAGCATTATTCAAAAAAAACTATTTAATCATCAAAAAAAATTATTCAACTACAATTTTTTTTCTGATATTTTTGTCGTCTGAAAATACATTTAAAATATATACTCCCGGTAAAAAGTTTTCTGTATTTACAATTTCATCAGTAAGAGGGCAATTATTTGCAAACACTTTTTTTCCTGTTGCATCATATAAAAAATACATAAAATGTTTTTCTTCAGACATATTATTTACATGAAATTCTGAATGAGCCGGATTGGGAAAAACGGAAACATCATCTTCATTGTTTATCGGATCGCTGTTGAATGATCCCGACATTGATAAATCATCTAAAATAAAATATGATCCTGTTTGTCCTGAACTTAATAAACCTGAATCAGTAATAGTAAAAAATAATGAACAGCTTACAGGAATTGCCGGGCCGTAATAATTTATATTCATGTTGAAAGGTGACCAGGTATCAACAGAGGATTCAATTACTAATTTACCATCGGCAACAGGGTTTTGATTAGAGTCATACAATCTGACATTTGCCACAAAACGATCGTTTGGTTTAAGATAAAGCTTATACCAGCCATTAACGTGTAAATACGGTTGTGTGATTACAAAACCTTGTGCTCCGGAACCATAAATTCCGAGGTACGGTTGAAAAGGGTGATTATGAGAATCGCTAACTACAATTCCTTTTACTGAAGATGTGCCGGAATAAGCATCACTATCAATAATAATTGATGGAGGAACAATGGGGATATTGGTTGTTTGCCATTCATCAGGACTCCCTCCACTCCAATATTCAAATCCTTGATTTGGAATTTGAGCAAATGATCTTTGAAGAATAAAAAGGAGTATGAATAATAACTGTTTTTCCATGGAAACTCCATTACGAGTTTTTTATCTCAGTAGTTTCACACAAGCAAAAATTGTCTGAATAATTCTGTTTTTTAGAATGTAATTTTAAAAACAAACAAAAAATGGTTTAAAGTTATTTTTTAACAGGTATTGGATTTAATTAATAATGCGTAACCTTGGTCAAACAATAAAAAAATATAAAATGAAAATTAACTGGTTAATCCTTCTTTTAGCGTCGGTCATTCCTATGATCATTGGTTTTGTTTGGTATCATCCAAAAGTATTTGGCAATGCATGGATGAAAGCAAGTGGTGTTACTGAGGAAAAAATGAAAGGTTCGAATATGGCTATGATTTTTATAATGAGTTTCATCTTTAGTTTTTTAATTGCCATGTCGCTTCAATATATTGTGATTCACCAATACCACATTTATTCAATCTTCGCAAACGATGCGGGAATGAAAGATCCCAATTCTGCGATAAGTTTATATGTTAAAGACTTTATGGATAAATACGGAAATAACTTCCGGACATTCAGGCATGGAATTATTCATGGAGTAATATCCGGCATCTTTTTAATTTTCCCAATTATAGCAATAAATGCAATGTTCGAGCGCAGAGGATTTAAATATATTTTTATTAATGCAGGATATTGGCTTGTTAGTTTGGCAATAATGGGCGGGATTATTTGCGCATATTGTTGAGTGAGTCAAGAACCAAGAGTCAAGAATCAAGATTATATTGTCTTGACTCTTGGTTCTTTTATCTCATTTAAGTTTCCATAACCGTAAAAATCTCCCGATACGATTTTTCAATCAGGGGAATAAATTTTTGATACCAGCTTTGCCATTCTGCCATATTAAAAACAGAAGCCATTTCCTTTTCATAATCTGAAAGACTGGCATAAGAGCCTTCGAGTACCATAGTATA
>JANLOW010000250.1:0-2986 GCA_031366785.1 Bacteroidota bacterium
TAAACATGAGCAACGATCCGCAGCAGGAATATTTTTCGGATGGACTAAGCGAAGAATTGATAAACATGTTTACAAAAATTCCCGGGCTGGAAGTGATTGGCCGTACTTCTTCCTTTGCTTTTAAAGGTAAAAATGAAGACCTGCGTACCATTGGAGAAAAATTGGGCGTTGACTATTTATTGGAAGGAAGCGTTCGCAAATCGGGTAATAAAATCCGAATTACTGCCCAGCTGATAAAAGCGAAAGAAGGCACTCACCTTTGGAGCGAAACGTATGATAAAGTATTAAATAATATTTTTGAAGTGCAGGATCAAATCAGTGCATCGGTAACAAATGAATTGCGTGTCACTCTTTTGGGTAATGATAAACCTTCTAGACAAACCAACATCAATCCGGAAGCTTATAATGATTTTCTGAGAGGCAAATTTTACTATGAATACATAAATGATTCAGCAGGAAATAACAAAGCAAGAGCATGTTTTAAAGAAGCCATTGGAAAAGATTCCACTTTTTCATTACCATTTACTTACCTATCAATGGTTGAATCGAGAACAATTACTAGCCCAAATGACAAACGATTCAATGAAGCGAAACAGTTAGCCTTCAAAGCACTTGAACTCGATCCAACCTCCGGAATTGCAGCCGTGAACGTAGCGGAATTTCTCGATGATGAATATAATTTTCAAGGCGCTTCAGAAAAAATAGAATTGGCATTGAAGCTAGATCCACAAAATTCTTATGTATTAAGAAATGCGGGGCGACATTATACTCTTCTTGGAAGATTTGAAGAAAGTATTGTGTTTTGTAAAAAAGCTATTGAAAAAGATCCGGATCAAACAACAGGGCATTACTATCTGGCAATGGCTTACTATTGTTCGGAGCGATACAAAGAAGCGTATGACTTGCGAGGAAAAATGCGTTTCAGATTATGGTTGGATTTCGACCTCGTAATTCGATTTAATACAGAAGAAGAAGCAAAGAAGAGGATTGAATCTGAAACCGATAAAAAATATCAATTGGTTGGATATACATTGCTTTACTTCAAATCAGGAAAAATGAAAGAGTCGAAGGAATCATTGGTTAAAATGATCGAACAGTTTCCGGATGCCTATTATTATATCGCCCTGCTTTTTTCCACTATGGGTGAATCGGAAAAAGCAATAGACTGGCTTGAAAAGGCATACATAAACAAAAAACAAGCATTGGAATACATCAATGTGGACCCGACATTTAAAAAACTCCACGACAACATTCGTTTTAAAAAAATTATTCAACTGATGAATTTCCCTAAATAGATATTGGTTATTTGTTATTGAACCTTTGAAAATTTGAATAACGAATTTTGATTTATGATTTTGATTTACGAACAAGGATTAACGATTTTTGATTTAAGATTAGCAAAAAACTATAAACTATAAACGTTTAAAACCAAACACTCCATGTCACAATCCCGCCAGCTTGCTGCCATCATGTTCACCGATATTGCCGGGTATACTTCATTAATGGAAAAGGATGAGCAAAAGGCAATCGAATTACTTAAGATTAACAGAGAATTACAAAAATCTAATATTGAAAAATACCGGGGTCGGTGGATAAAAGAAATGGGCGATGGAGTACTTGCCAGCTTTTCTACGGTAACAGATGCTGTCATGTGTGCAGGTGCTATCCAAAAAGCATCAGAAAATATTCCTGACCTTAAACTTCGTATCGGTATTCATCTAGGAGAAGTCGTTTTTGAAAACAACGATGTATTTGGCGACGGAGTAAATATTGCTTCGCGATTACAGGCGCTTGCTCCTGTTGGCGGAATCTTCGTTTCCGAAGCCATCTATAAAAATGTCATCAATAAGAAAGAAATCACTTCGGAATTTATCAGGGAAGAAATTCTGAAAAATGTAAGCGCTTCTGTAAAAATTTATGAAGTCAAAGTCGAATCTTACTCTGGTTATAAAAGCGGATCTCAAAATGATTCGAATAAATACGTTAACTTTTCAATAAGTAATAAAAAGAGAATATTTATTTGGATCAGCTTGCTTGTCATATTCGGAATATTGATTTACTATTTCTTATTATATAAGACCAAACCCGTTACGCAAGAAATAAAACAAGGTAATATCGAAAAAACCATTGCCGTGCTTCCATTTGTAAACATGAGCAACGATCCGCAACAGGAATATTTTTCGGACGGACTTAGCGAAGAATTAATAAACATGTTTACCAAAATACCCGGACTTAAAGTTATTGGCCGTACTTCTTCCTTTGCTTATAAAGGTAAGAATGAAGACTTACGCACCATCGGACATAAATTGGGCGTTCAATATTTGCTGGAAGGAAGTGTTCGTAAGTCAGGAAATAAAATACGCATTACTACGCAGCTGATAAAAGTAGATGATGGTACACACCTTTGGAGTGAAACTTTTGATAAGGAAATGACTGACATATTTAAAGTGCAGGATCAAATCAGTACATCAGTTTCAGGTGCTTTGCGTTTGACATTATTAGCTCCAGATAAACCCTTACATCAAACTAATGTAAATACGGATGCTTATAATGATTTTCTGCAGGGGAAATATTATTATGAAATATATGGTCTGAATAGTGATCAGAATGCAATGAAGTATTTTAAAGAAGCCATTGCAAAAGATTCTACTTTTTCATTACCCTGGACTTATCTTTCAATGATAATCTGGAGAGGAACGACAAATGCAAACCAGCCGGAATTCAAAGAAGCAAAGGAAGCTTCCCTCCGCGCCCTCGAGCTTGATCCTTCTTCAGGAATTGCAACAATTAATATAGCTGAGTTACTCGACAATGAATATGATTTTCAAAACGCTCTTAAAAAAATAGAACAGGCATTGAAACTGGAACCTGAAAATCCATATGTTCTGAGAAATGCAGCGAGATTTTATACTCTCCTTGGAAGAAAAGATGAAAGTATTAAGCTAGGTAAAAAGGCCATGGAAATTGATCCCATTCAAACTACATC
>JANLOW010000253.1:0-5102 GCA_031366785.1 Bacteroidota bacterium
CCAGGTAGAAGGAATAATATAGGTTTCTACTTGTGTTCTTTCATTTCCATTAAAGGTATTTGGAAGATGATTTTCATTTAAAATACCTATACGGGGAATAAATAAACCGGCAGTGAAATAGGAGTTTCTACTGACGTTAAATTTAATATATGCTTGTTCAAAAGCAATTTCTCCGCCTTCTTCTCCACCGCTTACTTTAGCATCTTCCACTTCAATTTCAGAGATGAAAGAAAATTTATCATTGAAACGATGTCCCAGAAAAAGGACAACCCTTTGCAAATTAATTTCAGAAATTTTTTCGTTAGAGTTATACTGATAAAAAAAATTTCCATAACCACCAACAAAAGTGGCAGGTTTTTTTCCTGAATTTAATAGTGAATCTTCTGAGGTCGAATTTTGTGCGAAACCTGAAAAAGCAGACAGAAGGAAAAACAGCTGAAATATTGATTTTATTTTCATAAGTACCACTAATTTGGGATGCAAAAGAAATCAAAATTTAAATACATTCCAAGATATTGTCTTTAAAAATTTATACCAGTAAAAAAGATTCAACATTAAATTTTTTTAACAAGAGTTAATATCCTTTTTATTGTTGGTTTGCGTATTTTATTTCTGATCTATAGTGGATTACATTTTTAAATTTTCAGATTATTTTTCATGCATTGTCAATCAATCGAAATCCTCTTCCATGAATATTTATAATATCCAGCGTTGCATCATCTTTAAGAAATTTTCGTAGCTTAGTGATAAAAACATCCATGCTTCTGGCATTAAAATAATTATCGTCACCCCAAATCTCTTTTAATGCTTTTTGCCGGGGTAAAAGTTCATTTTTATAGACGCATAACAATTTTAGAAGTTCCGCTTCTTTAGGGGAAAGTTTTTGAGATTCATTATTGAGCGTTATAAGCCTGTGGTCAAAATGAAAATGATATTTTCCAATTGTAAATTCTTTTAAAGATGAATCATGATTTTTATCCGCACTTCTTTTCAGAATGGCTTTCAGCTTGTACAACAATACTTCAGAATCAAAAGGTTTGGTAACATAATCATCAGCCCCTACCTGAAATCCTGAAAGCATGTCTTCTTTCATTGTTTTCGCGGTTAGGAAAATTATCGGAATATGTTCATCTTTTTCACGAATTTCTTTTGCCAATGTGAAACCATCTTTCTTAGGCATCATGACATCCAAAATACAGATATCGAATTTTCCGGTTATAAAATTATCATAACCAATAATTCCATCAGCACAGAGTTTTACGTCGTAATCATTTAATTCCAGATAATTTTTTAATACGGATCCGAAATTTGGATCGTCTTCTACGAGTAGGATTTTAATTTTCTTATTCATCTTTTTTAGTTTATATTTTTCCGAATGGAATGAAAAACTCAAATGTACTTCCTTTACCAATTTCACTTTCAACTTTAATAATACCTTTATGTTGTTCGATTACTGCTTTTACATAGCTAAGTCCCAGACCAAATCCTTTAATATCATGAATATTTCCGGTCGGAACTCTGTAAAACTTTTCAAATATTTTATTCTGTATGTCTTTCGTCATTCCAATTCCTTTATCAATTACACAAACAATCAATCCGGTTTTTGTATTGGCCGTTTCAATTTTGATTTCCGGATTTTCAGGTGAATATTTATTGGCATTGTCAAGCAGATTAAAAATTACATTGGATAAATGAATCGGATCTCCGACAAGCAATGGTATTTCAGCTTTTAGATTACTATTTAGAATGCCTTCTTTACTTTCCACCTGCAGTGCAATTAATTCAACTGCATTTTGAATTATTGTATGGATATTTATTTCTTCTTTTCTAAGATTTAGCTCTCCTTTTTCAATCATTGCCATCTGTAAAACATTTTCTACCTGGGCATTCATCCTTTTATTTTCCTCCCGGATTATTCTTGTGAAATAATCAAATTTTTCTTTATCATTTTTAACACGCGGATCTTTTATTGAATCAACAGCCAAAGATATTGTTGCAATTGGCGTTTTAAATTCGTGAGTCATATTATTAATAAAATCGCTTTTTATATCGGATAGTTTTTTCTGCCGGTAGATTACCTGAATAGTATAGACAAAACCAAAAAGTATGATAAATGTGAAAAGCGATGAACTTAAAAGCATAACCCACATAGAGGCAAGAACATATTTCCGGCTATTGGGAAAGTGAAAAATTAAAAAATCAGGTTTCGAAATAATATCATTCGGAAATAGCAATGTTTTGTATTTTGATTTTAAAAGTTCTCCAGGAGAAACAGTACTTTTAGATATAAAGAATGAATTGCTTTTTCCATTTAATACTCCATAATCAACTTCGAGGTTTATCCCACGATTGCTTAATTCATAATTGATAATTGAATCAAGGCGGTTTGAATCTAAACGACTGCGCAGATCATTTTCCGGTCCGGCAAATTCGATAGCCATTTTATCCATTACGTCATTTAATTTTTCTAGTCGGGCTTTTATTTTTTCTTCATTTTGCCGAATAATAACTTCGGCTGAATCACCAAAAATGCGTGTAATTTTTGAACTGTGTATAGTATGTTGTGAAGATGAATCCCGTTTAAAATAATTTCTGCGTTGAACCCTTAAAAAAGTTTGCGGACTTCCCGGTCGATGAAACTCTATGTTTATGTCAGCATTGTCGAGGTCGTCTGCAACAGGTGGTGGTTTAAACGCACTTTTTGGCATTTCAATACTTGTATCTGTGATTGTAAACGGAATTGTAGAAGCAGTATCACGAATCATTAATTGTGTAATTCTGGAAGGATCAATTTTAAAAACATGCTCATTAAGAATATTGTATGCTTCATTTGTTTCAATCCGGTCAACAATAGAATTCATAGATTGACTAACTGATTGATCGAATTGTTGTTCTTTTAACCTGATATCATGCAATATCCAATACAATTGAAGGCTAATAATACCCAGCAATGCTATACTCATTAATATAATGATCGCCCGAAAGCCTTTTTTATTCATTGTTGGTAAAAATACTCAGCTTTAACACTAGAGTTCCAAATTTAACCATTCTTTAACAGAGATTAACTGTGTTTTAACCAGTGTTTTAAGGAATGAGCATTTACTTTGCTGATATAAATATATAAAGCTATGTTTAACAGAATCCAAATTCGCGAAATTTTAGCCTGGATGACTTTGGCAATTTCAATCATCCTTTTTAGTGTAACTGTCGTTTTCGCTCAAACAAAAACGATTAATGTTGAAAATGAAGACGGCAAAGTTCATGTTAAAATTAGTAAAACAGAAAATGGTCAAGAGGTTAGGATAGATACCTCTTTTAATGTAACGGATGATATGAATGTTGATGAGATTATCGAAAGTCTTGAAGACAGAGATCCTTCATCAATAAATATTCATAAAAAAATTCTCGAGCATAAAGACGGAGGTCATAATCTACATAAAAAAAATATTATTGTTGATTTAAATTTTCCTGAAATGACTCAAGCGGAAAAGGATAAATTGCATGAGAATTGGGATGAATCAATGAAGGATATGAGGAAAGGAATTGAAAAAATGAGAGAGTCATTAAAAAATATGCATATTCAAATTGACAGCAATTCGAATGATGAAGATGATTTCCATTTTAATTTTAATTTACCTGATGATGAATCAGAAAAAAGTAATGATTGTGAGGGCTTTTCATATTCTTATAAATATTCACACAATAATGATGGTGAAATGGATAGTTTGAAGGATGAAAATCATATATTTATTAGTGGTGACAAAGATGAAAACCCTCCTGTACTTGAAAAAGTAATTTCTACTAAAAACGGCAAGCAGATATTTGTTTATAAACGGGTAGATGCTTCGAAAGAAACAGGTAAAAAAAATATTTCCCGGGATCAAGATATTAATAAGGCAAACAAAACCGAAATACGTGATTTACATTATTATCCGAATCCAACCGGCGGTAAGTTTAAGCTGACTTTTCATACCGATTTAAGAGATGATATAACCATTCAAGTATTAGATGATATTGGGAAAGAAATTTTTTCAGAGAAGATTGCGAATTTCGAAGGAGATTATTCGAAAGAAATTGACCTTGAGAATAAAAGCAAAGGAAATTATTTTTTGAAGATTTTTCAGAGTGGAAAATCACTTACAAAAAAGATTTTTTTAAATTAGGATTCAGTGTAGAGATTATTTGTTAGGTTAAGTTTACCCCGGCACAAACCGGGGTTTTACTTTTTCAAAGGAAATTCATTATTACGTATTCGGAAAACGGTTATTATTCTTCAATCGCAGAGCCTGATTTATATGACGTTCTGCGTGAACGATAATAAGTTCAAGCAGATCATATAATTTTAATGTTATCAGTGATGCAACAGGTGAGGTGATAATAGTTTCCGCGTATTTCTCATTTTCTAATTCTAGAAATAATGAAAAAATTTCAGCCTGATGATTTTTAAAATCAGAGATAATATTCTGGCTAATGATACTTTCGGAAGGAATAAATAATTGGGGAGATTTATATTTTTTAATAACATTTTTCCCAAGAGTTTTTATCATTTGTTTGCCTGTATAATTGCTCAAAGGATTGTTCCTTTCCCAAAACGAAACCTTATATTTGCCTTCAATTATAGTTTTTAATACAGGTAAATATTTTCCATTCGATATTATTAAATGTTCAAAGCATTGTCCGATACTCCACTGATCCGGTGACGGTTTCCAGTTTAATTGAATCAGATTTAAATCGCCAAACTCTTTATCAATTATAGCAGTTAATGAAGGAATAGAAGATGATAGCACGAGAATTATATATTATTTTTAAAAATTAATAGACGAAGGTACCTAATGCATATCATTTTTTAAATTTTTATTTGATTTATCGATAAAAAGAAAATGAAAGACAACCTATTTCAAACTATCTCAATTATCGGCCAATAACTATTAACTAATTACCAATAACTAATAACCAAAGATGTTTCTTGCTTCTTTCAACTTTTTTCACAACTTTGCAAGGTGGAAACAGTTGGAGATGTATATTCAAGATTTCGTTCGCAGCTTTCTAAAAGCTATGAACCCAATGAAGAAGAACAAATTACGGTTCTTGCCTTTGAGTAT
>JANLOW010000304.1:0-11812 GCA_031366785.1 Bacteroidota bacterium
TCATTAAAAATAAAATACTGATCGTGTTAATATATAAACTAAAATTAAATTCGTCAACTATTATTGGGCTATTATCAATTTTAGTAGCTTTATCTTTTCCTATTTTATTAATAAACAATTTTAGTACAATAACAATAAAAAATTTATTTATTTTATTTATTTTTATTTTTATAATATATTTATTAGTTTATCAATCATTTGAGTTAAATAGTAACTATTTAAAAGTCAATCGGAAGATTTGGCAGATTTTTTTAAAACCTGAAATATTTAATATTAAATCAATTGACGAAGTAATTTATAACAAAAAGGCTTCAACAGTAAGGTTACCCTCATTTGAAATAAAAGTAACAGAAAACAACTTTCAATCAAATCACATCTACTTGGACACCTTATTTTCATTTAAAGATGTAAAAAAAATGCTTGAGCACTTAGAAAATTTAAATGTGAAAGTTAAAATAGTAAATAAATAATAAATTGGATAAATTCATAAAATATTATAACCATTAACCAATAACTACTAACTACTAACTAAAAACTAACTAATTCTTCAACTAACTCTACAATTGGAAGTCCCATAACGTTGTAATAGCTACCTTCGATATGGTCTATCATTTGAATATGTTTTTTCTTTTCAGGAGCAAGGGTACGTTCGAAGAAATTTTCTAAGTTGTATTTTTTAATAAATTGTATTTCTTTTTCTGATAGAGGATTTATTCCTTCCGAAAGACATTCCTGTGCACCATAAGAACCTGCTTTGTCAAAAGGTTGAAACTCTGAAATGTATTTACGAATTTCACTTTCCTTCAATGTTTTAAATACAACAGATGATTCCACGCAAAATGTTTTTTTTGATGTTGCATTTATTATTGTAACTCCGGTATAAACCTGATGTTTGCATCCACTTAATGAAGACAACATTTTGAAGGCTGCATTTGAATCGGTTGGTTTGTTCAACATGGAAGAATTTAGCCAGACAATTGTATCGGCTGTAATAAGAATTTCATCTTCATAAATTTTATTTTTTAAAGCATCGGCTTTTTCTTCAGAAAGATATTCGGCAATTTTTCCACCAAATAATCCGGGTATTGGTATTTCAGCGGTATCGCTAATGAGTGTACGGAAATTTAATCCAAGTTCTTTTAAAAGGAGCTGCCTGCGAGGCGACCCGGAACCTAAAACTAATTTTTTATTTAATAGGATCATTACCGATTATTTCAAAAAGTAAAACCAGAAAAAGAAGATTGAAAAAATTCCGCCTAACATAATTATTTTAGAATAAAGGCTTGCATAATAATAATCCTTTTTTTCACTTGCAGACTTAATCAGATATATAAGCGCAATAAGTGGTATTAGAAATAAGCCTATTAAATACCAAAAGTTTAATACAGTATTAGAATAAAAATAAGTATATAAAACAAAAGAAATATAAAATGCTAAAGCAGCTATAAGTATTATTACAATTATTTTTGTTTTTTTTATTCCTAAAACAATTGGGGCTGTCTTGCATTGCGATAATTCATCTCCGTCAATATCTTCCATGTCTTTTATTAATTCACGAATGAAGGTTAATATAAATGCAGGAACAGCAAACCAAATAAGGTAAATGAAATTTTTATAAAATTCCGGCTCATACAAGCCAACAATAAGTATTGAAAGCGCACACAATATTGAAACAATAATGTTCCCCGAAAACAGACGTCGTTTATAGAATGAGGAATACATCCACAACGATACAGTTGAAAATAAGGGTAGGAGTCCCATGGCTGGTTTGGAAATTTTTATGGCAACATAAAATCCTAAAATAATTCCCAAAGCACTCATACCATAAAACAAGTTTCTTGCATATTTTTTACTGATGTTTTTCCCAATAATATTTATACCCGGTTTATTTACTTCATCGATATGAATATCGAAATAGTCATTAATAATATAACCAGCTGCAGTGATTAGTATTGTTGAGAAAACCAGAAGCGAAAAATTAAGGTCTGATAAATAATTCGGAAAAATACCGGTGATAAAATATTCTGTTTTAAATGCTGGCAGGATAAGGCAGTATCTGACAAGAATCTGACTTAACATAATAATTAGCAAATTGGGAATTCTAACCAGTATTAGATATTTGAGCATATTTTATTAAACGGTAAGTTTTGTTTGAAAAGGAAAATCTAATCTACTTTTTTAAAGTAGGCCATGTACCATTCAATCGCATTACTTGTTCAATAATATCCCGCACACATCCATAACCTCCTTTGAAAGGGCTGACGTAGATGCTTATTTCCGAAATTTCAGGAGCAGCATCTGCAGGACAGCAGGGCATACCTACTTGTTTCATAACATTAAAATCAGGTATGTCGTCACCCATATAAAGAATTTCTTCTTTCTTAAGTCCATATTGAACGATTACTTCATTCAGTTTGTCAGTTTTATTTTGAACACCAAGATAAATATCACTAATTCCTAAATTCATAAGGCGGCTTCTGACACTATCAGAATTTCCTCCGGAAATAATAACAACTTTAAAGCCGGCAATTACAGCTTCTTTTAATGCAAAACCATCACGGATATTCATTATTCTATATAGCTCGCCGGGCATTACGATTAACGATCCATCGGTAAGTACGCCATCGACATCAAATACAAAACACCTGACATTTTTAAGAAGTTGTTTGAAATTAGAATTCATAAAGCAAGTATAATTAAATTAGTGTTTTTGTCGGTATTCTTTTTCAATACTTTTATTTAATAACTTATAAATTTCCATCATCTGCGGAAAATTCTTCAAAAGTTCTAAATGTTTTTTGATTATTGTAACATCACCACGAACTGCCGGTCCCGTTTGCATTTTACCCGGAGTATTTGTCTGAACTTTTTGTGCAGTTTCTAAAATGAGCGGTTTTATAATTTCAAACGGTATTTTATTTTTATTCAGGATTTTTTCTGCAAGAACAAAAAGATAGTTACTGAAATTATTAGCAAATACTGCTGCAAGATGTATTTGTGCGCGTTTTTTAGAATTTATATTAAAAACTATTTTACTCAATGTTGATGATAGTTTTTTTAATATCATCAACGATTTTTGATTGCTTCCTTCAATGCAAAAAGGAATGGTTTCAGGATCTTTATTACTCGACTTGGAAAATGTTTGCAATGGATAAATTACGCCGGTATTCTTCATCTTTAAAGGGAAAACATCAAGTCCGATAGATCCAGATGTATGCACGATAAGTGCTGGAATAAAAATTAAATTTTTAAGGAATGGAGCAATGGCTTCGTCACGTAAAGCGATAATATAAAGATCGGCATCGGGAAATATCTTCAAAAGGTCCGTTGTATGCTGGCATTTCAATATTTTTGCCAGAGTCAGGCAATTTTTTTCTGATCTGCCATAGAGCTGAATAATTTTATGTCCTTTTCTTTTTAAAGCCTGGCCGAGATGAAATGCAACATTGCCTGTACCAATTAAAATAATTTTCATGTATTTAAAGCAGCTGTTTTTTTAAAAAGTCTTTTTTTCAATGCTATTAAAGAGCCTATGATCATTAATACGCAGCCAATCCATAAAATATTAATTCCGGGAAAAATAATAGCTTTCATGATAATAAAATCTTTTTTATTGGATTTTTTTTCTGAAACATTTATTTGAATTTTTCCATTGGAGGGATCTATTTTATCAAAAGAAAATTTTAATCCGAGGTCGCTGATTTCCGCTTCTCTTGTTAGGATTGTAAAATTTTTAATCATAAATAATGGCTCTGCATTGTAGAGCTTTTTATTTATATCTTCTACTAAAAGTGTTGCACCTACAACCAGGTCAGAATCGTTTAAGTGTAAATCTTTTTTGTCGATATTTTTATTAATACCCTGAAAGATTACAAAACTATTGCTGGTAACGAAAGTATCTCCGGCTGCCAACTCTTGTGTTTTTGGCGGTAAATAATCGGAAACACTTTCAGGATTTTTTTTATCCTCCAGTTCAGCATAGGTGATGTGAGTATAAATATCCTTCGTCAAAAAATGTCTTGTTGCGGGTTCCGCAACGTTTCCCATTCTTTCGTTTAACTGGACGAATGGTTTAAGATCAAACTCTTTTTTCTTCTCACCGGTAATTTTGTCAAGCGAAAAATAACTTATAGTATAATAAACATTAACTCCTTTTTTTTCACTGCCGGTATAACTTACATAATAAGAACCCATAGGAAGTGTATCAAGTTTCTGTTCAATCATAATATTTTCCTTATTGGAAATATCTTTTCCGAGGTCAATATTTTTCATATTTCTAGAAATGATTTCTTTTTTGGAATTTGAAATCAATGCTCCGCACAATATTAATGCAATGCCAACATGTGCTACAGATGCTCCTGCATTTGAAAGCCGGCCTTTGAGTGTACGGATTAGATAATCTAGATTAGCAAAAGCAGCAAAAACAGAGGCTAATAAAAGTGCATAATAATGTGGAGGATATTTACCAAGAAAAATAGCACAAATACCTGTAATCAATAATGTGATTACTATACTCAATTTAATTTTCTTCCAGAACATTTTCCAATCTGTATTTTTATATCTGAAAAATTGTCCAATACCAATTAGTAAACAAAGAAATATTGCAACCGGCACCTGCCATTGATTGTAGTGATCGATCGGATCGGTAGGAGGGGCGAGTTTGGTTCCGAATAGTTTATTAAATACAGGTGTAGAAGTAGTGAAGGTTATCTGCAAACATCCAATTACCAAAACCAATGTACCGATAAACATCCAGAATTCACGTGATGAGAAATGTTCTTCTTCTGTATGATCAGTTAAAGCTTTTCGATTTATAAAAAGTAGGATTAATGCAAAGAATAAAAAGAATAACATATAAATCACTAATTGCCCTGTCATTCCTAAATCGGTAAATGCATGAACAGAAGAATCTCCCAAAATGCCGCTACGCGTAAGAAATGTTGAATAAAGAATAAAGAAAAATGTTAATATCGATAAAACAAATGTCGACAGTAATGCTTTGCCACGGTGGCTATAAATAAGCATTACATGAGCACTTGCTGTTAACGTCATCCATGGAACAAGAGAAGCATTTTCTACAGGATCCCATGCCCAGAATCCACCAAAACTGAGCGACTCATAAGCCCATGCTGCTCCCATTAAAATTCCTGTACCCAGTATCATTACTCCTGTAAAAGCCCATGGTAAAGCAGGCCGAATCCATTCTGTAATTTTCTTTTGCATTAGTGCCGCCATAGCAAATGCAAACGGAACAACAGTCAATGCAAATCCAAGAAACAATGTCGGCGGATGAATCGTCATCCAATAATTCTGAAGTAATGGATTTAATCCTCTTCCATCCTTCATTCTAGCCAGGTAATCAGGAAATTTTATGAAAGGCAAATTAGCAAAATCAGGATGTTCTCTTAAAAGTACGAATGGATTTGAACCAATCTTATAATTGAATAAAACAATTCCCAATATCATAGATGCCAGGAAGGTTTGTACAAGACAAATAATAAACATTACGCCACCTTCCCATTCTTTGGCTGTAGCAATAAGTATCCAGCTGATTACACAGTGCCAGAACATCCAAAGTAAAAAACTCCCTTCCTGTCCTTCCCAAAAACAAGATAGAATATATCGTAAAGGCATTATCGTATTGCTATGTTCCCATACATAGTAATATTCAAAACGATGTTTTACAATGAGATAAAATAGTAATGTAAAAATTCCAACAATAGAAAAAGTTTGTAAAGCGAAAGCTTTCCGAGCAATTGAACGCCATGATAAATCGTTTGAGCGGAAAAAAATCAGGTAGGAAAATGCAGCAAGGAGAGAAGAAGAAAAAGAAAGTATAACTAATAAATTTCCAATCTTTCCCCAAATCAGATGTTCGCCTACATATTGAATGTCCATTCGTAAATCCTTAAAAGATGTCAGGGATTGGAGCTGACAGTCTTCATGTCCTCCTTAGGATTATTATATTTTGAAGGGCATTTCATTAATACATCGGAAGCAATAAATTCGTTTTGTTCCATTTTTCCGATTACAACAATTTGCTCTGACTTATCGAAGTCTTGTGGTCGTGCTTTGTTGAGAATTACTTTTTTCTCTTTCCCTTCATTATCAACCAGGAAAAAAGAAAATACATCGGCATCAATTTGTGGGTTATATTCCTGAGGCATGTTTTTATTTAACCGACCTACAACATGATATTTTTTTGAAGGATGTTCTTCAGATATTCTAAATGATGCATAGGTACTGGAATCAGCTAATGTGCTTAAAATTGCACCAACAGCAACAGCGATAATTATGATTGCAATAATATGGGATTTCTTCATCGGTAATATTAAAGATTAATGCAAATTTACTATATAAACATCAATTTTTGAGAATTAATTCTTTAATTTTTCTTATTTTCTTTTTCAATTCGACGTACTCTTCTGTCTATGCTCATAAGTGCAATCAGAAAACCAAGGAGAATTACCGATATTACAGCTACAACTACATATATTTTTCCATTTTCATGCATTATATCAGCCATATCGACGGTATCATTTTGCGCGAAAAGAGAATGTGTGATGGTAAAAAAAAGAATGACAAAAGTAAGGCTCGATAGTTTAAATATTTTATTCATTTCTGTATGTATTAAAATTCATTTCTTGAAAGTCTTTTAATTCTGACTCTTATTTCTGTAAACCAAACTGCCAGCAATGTCCATGCTATTACTGCAGGATAAAATATTTTTCTCATTGCATTATCGAGATCGTAAGAATTGAAGCCGGGATTTCCACCGTTTCCCGGATGAAGAGAATCGGTAAGTCGCGGTAAGATCATAATAAAAACGAGCATGAGCGTAAAAGCAAAAATTCCATAAACAGAAGAAATTCTGGCCCGTTTATATTCATCTTCTATTGATCCTCTTAAAACAATATATGCAAAATATACAAGCATTGCTGCAGCAGCACCATTTAGTTTGGCATCGTTAACCCACCATGCACCCCATGTATTTTTTGCCCATATGCTTCCGGTGATTAAACCAATAATGCCTAAAAATATTCCTGAAATAGCACACTGTTCCGCTTTTATATCGAAATCAATTTTATTTGAATTAAGGTATTTGATTCCATAGACTAAAGAAGAAGTCATCATTATTATCATGGCAAACCAGATTGTAACATGAAAGAAAAGATTACGAATACTTTCATTAAGAATTTGCAATCGTGGTACAGGTACGAGCAATCCTCCAATTACAGTATAAAATAATAGTAAAATACAAACCCATTTCCACCATTTCAATCTAAAAAAACTTTCTCCTTTTGTGTCCATTTATTTATTATTTTTTTTAGTCTTTGGTCTTTAGTCTTTAGTCTTTAGTTTTTAGTCTTTAGTCTTTAGTCTTTAGTATCTTGATACTTGATACTAATTTCATTCCTTCCAAAGATACGGAAACAACAGAAATCCCATTGCAGCTACTATTATATTCAATGAAGCGAGCATTATTATCAACGGTTGACTTACTGCCCATGCTAATCCATCAATAGAATTTTTGGAAATCCTTATTGTTGTCATCAATAATGGTAATAAAACTGGAAAACTTAGTATAGGCATTAATGCTGCACTGTTTCCTGCTCTGGAAGCAATAGCTGAGACCATTGACAAAACAGATGATAGTCCCATGCTTCCTAGTATCATACTCAAAATAAATAAAGGCATATCGACAACAGGATTGCCTATCAGGATAGAATAGAATAAAAGATTAAACAGTGATAATATGAGCATCAGTAAAAAATTATAAATAATTTTTGAAAGAATAATTGCTCTTGGATCTGCGACTAAATAATAATATAGGGTGCGTCCTCGGGATTCCTGTAAAAAGCTTTTTGCAATTGCATTGACTGAGGCAAAAAGTTGAATTATCCAGAATAAAGCATTCCAAACCGGTACATCCAGAATTTCATGGAAAGAGAGATAACAAATAAATACTGTAGCACCTACATATAAGAGCAGGCCATTAAAAGCATACTTTTGCTTCCATTCCAGCCTGATTTCCTTATCAATCAGAAAAACTATTTGTTGAAGTAAATTATTGGTCAATTTTTAATTATTTTCTCAGTAATCACGCCGAAATTAGAAAAGAATTTCTTACTCTCAATAATACTATCAAGCTTTTATTATTTTTGAAGCTTAACTAATAATTTTTTAAAATGAAATTAGACATTCTTGCTTTTGGCGCACATCCCGATGATGTTGAAATTAGTGCCTCCGGAACTCTTCTCGTCCATATTGAGAAGGGATATAAGTGTGGTATCGTAGATCTTACCCGTGGAGAACTCGGGACAAGGGGGAGTGCAGAATTTAGAGATGAAGAGGCCAAAATAGCGTCTGAGATTATAAAAATTCATGCCAGGGAAAATCTAAGAATGGATGATGGTTTTTTTCAGAATGATAAAATTAATCAGTTAAAAATCGTTTCCATTATTCGAAAATATAAGCCTGAAATTATTTTATGCAATGCTATCACCGATAGACATCCGGATCATTCCAGAGCTGCTGCATTGATTTCTAATGCAATATTTCTATCAGGCTTGCACAAGGTCATTACCACCTTTAATGATTTGCCACAAGAGAGGTGGAAGGTTAAGGCACATTATCATTATGTGCAGGACAGATATATTAAACCGGATATCGCTGTTGATATATCATCAGTATGGGATAAAAAGATGAAGGCAATACTTGCTTTTTCATCTCAATTTTATGATCCTTTTTCAACTGAACCTGATACTGAAATTTCAGGAAAGGATTTTATAGATTTTTTATTGGGTCGTGCCATGGAAATGGGTAGACCTTTGGGGGTTCAGTATGCAGAAGGATTTACTTCGCCAAGACTTCCCGGTGTTACAAATTTATTTAATCTTCTTTAAGATTAATAACAAAAAAAAACCTCCCAGTTTTGAGAGGTTTTTTTAAAAGTTCAGAATTGTTATTGTACTATCATACGACGAGAAGTTCTCTCGCCAGATGCAATAACTGAATAAGTATAAACTCCAGTTGCCCAATTAGAAGTATTCAAATGAATAGTATGTGCACCAGCAGCCAAAATTCCTTTTGATTCGCTGTAAACCACTCTGCCAATTAAGTCGTACACTTCAATTTTTACCGAGGAAGATTTCTTTATTCCTAAATTAATAAAAGTATTACCTATTGATGGGTTTGGATAATTCTGACTCACGAATAAATCGTTTGAATTAACAACTCCAATTACATCTGCATTTTTTACATCAACTCTGCAAACCACCATTTCACTTTCATATCCATAATTTTTCAATCTATCACAACTTGATGTCGGTGTTGCGAGTGAATGCCCGGGTGCATTATCACGTTGGTAAAGAACATAAGCATAATTATTGTCAACTCTTGGTGCTGTACAAGCAAAAACACCTTCCTGATTAAAGCCATCACCACCATCAGCAATTGAAGGAATTAAATCATAAGGATATGTCCAATTAGCCGGATCATAAACTCCATTCACCGGAAGTAAGGTCTTCATATAAATATGCCGATGTAAAGCGTGATAGAATGTTGTATCTCCAGCAGGAGCTTCGGCTATGGTTTGATACGTCAAAAATAATCTTCCAGAAGCATCAATTCCCGCTGAAGGCATTTGCGTAAAACCTGTTCGACCATAGGTACCCCATTTGTTTGTAAAAGTGCAATTTGTAAAAGTATCAACGGGTATATCGATTATACTATCGCCGTTAAAATCTTGTGCACTTGCTATTGAGACATATGCTCTTGCTCCACCAACTGTATCAGCATTCATATCTTCATTCCAGTAGAAAAGGTCATCGGAAGTATATGGTAAACTTATAGAGTTATCAGTTGGGTCTTTATCATAATAATCATATCTAGAAAACCAAACATGACATTTTCCAACATTATCTATCAGAACTTTTGAATCTCCGGCATTCGAATAAACCGTATCAACAGTTGTATCTTGAGCATTTGGAATGTAGTATGTTCCACAGTTACAAGTATCGTAAAAAGGAATAGGATGTTTTTGAATGATCGTTGTTTTCCAATTTGCACCAGCATCTACTGATTTCAACAGCACTAAATCTGTTGAAACTTGACCTGCCGTAATAGCAACTGTATCACCCCTGGCATCTATTGAATAATCATCACCACCGAAACCGGCATACTTAGTTGAATCAAGTTCAGCTAATACTCTCTTTGGAGTCCAAGTGACTCCTCCATCTGTAGATAAGGAAAAGAATAAGGGACCATCTTGACCGAGAACTTTTGCAGCACTTACTCCACTTCCCTGGAATATTACATATACGTTATTATTTGATCCACTTGTTCCGGCACTAACTGCTTTTGGCCATGTATCATTTGAAGCACCCCAAGGATAGCTTATTGACGTCCATGGTCCTGAACCTCTTGTTGCGCGCCAGTTAACAGCAATTTGATTTAGTGATCCCGGAGCTATCGAATGCGCTACTGTTAATTCGCTAATTGGAGTTACTACAATATTGGTAAAGCCGGTACGAACACTTCCTTCTTGACGAATCGTTGGTCCATCAGGATATAACCAACCATCAGTCCAGGAAGTACCATCCCAGTGGTTATATCCAGTACCTCTGTTTGGAAAAATAATAGGCGTTTGTAAATTATTTGGAGAATAAGTCCAAGCGGCACTAATTGTTCCATCATCACAAAGAACTAGTCTATTGCTGATAGAATTATTTGTTTGAAGATCATAAAATGATTTTCCAACTACATATTCATCCGTTGTAAGTATGCTAGCTGCCCGAAGCGGAACATTTTGAATTGTAAGACTTCCATCAGGAACTCCATTATCAATAGCTACTGTGCGTTTTGGAACTACGATATTGTGATTATTCAACGAAGAAGATAAATTTGCTCGGCGAAAACCGCTGGGCTGATATTGCTTCACTTGAGCAATAACACTAAAGCTCAAAGCCATTGATAGTACTAATAGTAAACTTTTTTTCATTTGAATGTATTAATTAGGGTTAGACAATTGTTATTTTTAGAAGTACAAATTTAGTTAAATGAATTGCTTTTACAAGCAAAAGAATGTTAGTTTTTAAATAATAGGGTACCTTATGTCATTAATCAGTCAAAATCATTTTAAAGAAGATAATATCGCATAAAAATTAACAATTTCAAGTTAACCCCTAAACCGATTTAATGTTATTGAATATAACATCTGGAAAGCTTTTCCTGCTTTTTCCATTGAAAATTGTTCATTAGCGTAATTACTAATACGGATGGAATCAAAGTTTTTAAAATTACCAAGCATAAAGAGAAACTTATTTTTCAATTCTAAATCATTTTCCGGTTCAATTAACAATCCGGTTTCTGTATTTACAAATTCATTCGGCCCGCCACAAGCAGTTGCTAAAACCGGCTTACCGCAACTCATAGCTTCTGCACAAATAAGAGAAAAAGTTTCGTAACGGCTATTTAAAATAAGAAAATCGCAGTCTTTTAAATAAGTGTATACATCTGAATTATTTTTTTGTCCTTCGAAAAAAATTTTATTACCCAGTAAATTTAAATCGGATGCCAGTTTTTTTAATTTAACTTCATCGGGCCCGCCACCTATTATCCGAAGGATAAATGGAAGCGTATTATCAATTTGGCTGATCATACGAATTACACCACTTATATTTTTAATCTCATCAACCAGATCTGCAACCATTAATACATTTATTTGATTTCTGTTGGCCGATAAAGTATTCACCTCTATATTTTCAATGACATTTGGAATAATAAGGCAGTTAGAATTTTCTAAACCGCA
>JANLOW010000197.1:0-2638 GCA_031366785.1 Bacteroidota bacterium
CAAAAGATCTGTACCCCCTTCATATAAATGAGTAGCAAAACTGTGTCGAAATGAATGTATGCCACCTTTCTTTGTAATATTTGCTTTGGTTTTGCATTGTTGGAATATTTTGGAAATACTCCTCTCACTATATTCTTCTCCGGAAGCCCCCTCAAATAACCATACTTTCGGCATGTACTTTCGATAATATTCGCGTAACATTATCAAAAGCTTTTCACTCAACATTACTATACGGTCTTTTTTTCCCTTCGCTTGTCTTATGTTTATAACCATTCGCTCACGGTCAATATCATGTATCTTCAAATTTATAAGCTCACTAATTCTTAAACCTCCTGCATAGGCCATACATAAAATGGTTTTGTGTTTCAAATTTTCTGTTGCACTAATAATCGATAAAACTTCTGCTTCAGAAAATACAGTCGGTAGTTGAAATGGTTTTTTTGCTCTCGGTAAATCGTACAACTCCCTTGGTCTTTTTAATAGTTGCTCATAAAAAAACTTGATTGCATTAATCATTTGGTTCTGCTTAGTCGCACTCCACTTCGAACTATTCCGCATATGCGTCATCATATCCATTATTTCATGCTTTGTTATTTCCGACGGCTTTCTATCCGGAAAATAATTCAGAAAAATCAAAAACCAATTTTTGTAATTGGAAATTGTATTCGTACTTAAATTTTTTAATTTCATGAATTCTATATAAGCCTTGAGTGCCAAATGGTGATACTCACACATCGGCATCGGTTTAAGTAACTTATTATTTTCACTATTTTTTATTGGTAAATTGTCTTTTTCCATTTCTATATTATTTAGAATTGAAAAAGTAATGAAAAACTTCTTCGAAAATATTTTACTATTCTGTTTCATTAATATGTTCTGTCTTTTTAATGATACTTCATAAAAAAACGAATACAATTTTTTATTACTTCGGTTTTGATTTTCGACTTTTTGAATTTACTTTACAATCAAATGTAGGGTTCAACACATAGATGCAATTTGATAATTGTTGTTTTACAAAAAATCGTTCATTTAATGCATCAATACATTTGCCAAGGACAGTGAATTACAATTCACATACGATTCGAATAATTTGCTGAAATGTGTTTCACCTGAAATAAAAACTTCATTAAAACAACGTGAATATTAATAATTTAAATAAAGTGGGGATTCAGAATTTGCGCCGTCCACTTGCCGTCAATGAAAATTTGTTTCTTCTAACAGCTAGTGTCTGGCGGTAAGTGGACGACACATCTGATCCAGGTACATTGTCATCCGCCCGCTGGCGGAACATGTGGGTAATAAGAATCTGTTTTCAAATAAATTTTAATTTGAATATATTCTTTAATTAAAAATTGCAAATAATTAACATACTATTTGATTGTTATCTAAATAATAAAAATTATTAAACTTGGGGATATCAGATAATCATCCAATCCATAGTAGAAAACATTATCATATTAAAAACCCATCCTTCATCGTCAACTTCCTGTCTGCCATTCCGGCCAAAACTTCATTATGAGTAACGATGACAAAAGTCTGATTCATTGTTTTACGTAATTCGAAAAAAAGTTCGTGAAGTGCTTTGGCGGATTCTGAATCGAGATTCCCGGAAGGTTCATCAGCAAAAATAACGGCTGGTTGATTGACCAATGCACGCGCTACAGCAACTCTTTGTTGTTCGCCACCGCTAAGTTCGGAGGGTCGATGCGATGACCTGTCTTTGAGTCCAAAGCGATCTAGTAGAAGAGTAGAACGATCGGCAGCCTGATGTTTGGAATTTCCGGAAATCAATGCAGGCATCATCACATTTTCAAGAGCTGTAAATTCAGGCAAGAGGTGATGGGATTGGAAGACAAAGCCTATTTTATGGTTTCGGAATTGAGAAAGTTTTTTAGATGAAAGTGCAGTTATATCTTCACCTTCGATGAAAATTTTTCCGCTATCAGCCCGATCCAATGTCCCCAGAATATGTAATAATGTACTCTTCCCTGCACCTGAAGCTCCAACAATAGAAACTATCTCTCCTTTATTGATTATCAGATCAATTCCTTTCAATACCTGAAGTGAATTATAGGACTTGGTTAACTGAGTTGTTTTAATCATTTAAAAGCGAAAGTAACAAAAGAGGAAATAGAATTGAGTATCAGGTATCAAGTATCAGGTATCGAGATATTAGATTGTTAAAGAATGGCTTAATTTTTACGATAAAGGATTACATTTTATGATTGATTTAATGACAACGTTTAAAACCAGCTTGTTAACAAAGCAAGATTTTATAAACACAAATAAATAAATGATATTCCTTTTAATTAATTTAAAACAAGAAACAATAAAATCTTCTTAATACCTTATTTTAAATAAAACTACCAAATCAATTAACTTATATAAATTCTGATTAATGCTGAATACTGAATACCCGATACCCGTTACCCGTTACCCGTTACCTGATTCTTGATACATGATACATGATACTTGATACCCCCCTCCATGATACCCCCTTAATACTGTGAACACTGCCTGTTCATAATTTATGTGATTATTCAATTATTTTTTGTTATTTGCAGTCTATTTTAGATGCTTTAAAAATACAGCATTATGGCTGCTCAAACAGATTTTAAAAGTAATTTCTCTGCCCTTC
>JANLOW010000323.1:0-2351 GCA_031366785.1 Bacteroidota bacterium
CCGCATCCCCAACACGCTTTTTTTTAGCTTTTTTCATGCACAAAAAAAGGATATTGAAACCAGTTTCAATATCCTTCGAGCAAACCCTTGTCAGTATTGGGCCACAGACGTTTTTACCAACTATTTTTTGCTATTATACCATTTTTTCTTGATTCTTGATTCTTGATTCTTGATTCTTGATTCTTGATTCTTGATTCTCCCTTAAGCCTTCCCCGCCAATAAATACAAAACTGCCATCCTGATTGCCACACCATTTTCTACCTGTTGAAGAATAATAGACTGATCTGAATCGGCAACATCACTAGTAATTTCTACACCGCGGTTGATAGGACCAGGATGCATTATGACAATTTTTTTTGAAAGCGAATCAAGAATTTCTTTATTGATTCCATACATCATTATATATTCTCTTAAGGAAGGAAAATAACGAATATCCTGACGTTCGAGTTGAATTCGTAATACATTAGCTATGTCGCACCATTCAAGTGCTTTTTTAAGGTTGTGTTCAACTTTTACACCCAATGATGAAATATGTTTAGGTATTAAGGTAGTCGGGCCGCAAACAGTAACTTCAGCACCTAATTTTTGGAGGCAGAAAATATTGGATAATGCCACGCGTGAATGCAATATGTCTCCGATTATAGCCACTTTTTTACCCTTAATTTCCCCACAACTTTCGCGAATAGAAAAAGCATCAAGTAAAGCTTGAGTAGGATGTTCGTGGGCGCCATCTCCGGCATTAACAATATTAGCAGAAACATTTTTGGAAAGAAACTCAGCTGATCCGGCATGAGGATGTCGCATTACAATGATATCGACTTTCATTGCAAGTATGTTATTTACTGTATCAATAAGCGTTTCACCTTTGCTTACAGAAGATGAAGAAGATGAAAAATTTACCACATCAGCAGAAAGCCTTCTTTCGGCAAGTTCAAACGAAAGCCGGGTACGGGTAGAATTTTCAAAAAATAAATTGGCAATAGTAACATCTCTAAGAGAAGGAACTTTCTTAATCGGTCGATTGATAACATCTTTAAAATTATCAGCAGTCGAAAAAATAAGTTCAATATCAGCTAAGGTAATGTTCTTAATTCCTAAGAGATGATTGGTACTAAGCAATTGGTTTTTGGTTTTTAGTATTTAGTAATTAGTCTTTAGTCTTTAGTCTTTAGTCTTTAGTCTTTAGTCTTTAGTATTTAGTATTTAGTATTTAGCTTTTAGTATTTAGTCCCTAAAACAATGAATCTATTATCAGGAAACTCAGGACTCAAGACTAAAGTACTACATCAACCACACCGCATCCTCTCCTTCAGTTTCCTTCCACTGTACTTTAACTCTTTCAGCATTAATCGTGTCAACCTGAACGCCGATATAATCCGGTGATATAGGTAAATGGCGACTGTAACGGCGATCCACTAATGTCAGTAATTCGACTTTTTCGGGACGCCCGAAATCCAGCAATGCATCCATTCCTGCTCTAATGGTGCGGCCTGTAAAGAATACATCATCGATTAAAATTACCTTTTGATTTTCTACAATGAAATCAATTTTCGTTTCACTGGGTGCAATTATTTCACGGCGACGGAAATCATCTCGGTAAAAGGTAACATCGAGACTTCCAATTCTTAATGTAGAAGTTTTTAAAATTTCCAATAAGCATTTATGAATTCTTTGGGCTACGAAAATCCCGCGGGGTTGCATACCGATAATGGCAGAATTAGAAAAATCGTCGTGATTTTCTATCAATTGATGACATAATCGCCTGATAGTAATGTCAATTTGTAAACTGTTTAAAAGCAACCGTTTTTGCATTCCGGAGGGCAAACGTACGGAAATTAGTATCAGGTATCAAGTATCAGGTATCATGATTTATAATTGAACTAATATCGGTTCTATTAAGTTGAAAGACCTATTTTTTAGCTTGATGGTGCTTCTTTGGAATATTTATTAAATTAATCTGTTTTATTACTAATTTATATTTTTACTAATTCTCAACTTATATTTTAATGTAAATAATAATTTTAATTGAAAGCTAATACTATTTACTATTTACTTAATACTTAATATTTGTTAATACTTGATACCCGATACTTGATACTTGATACTTGATACCTGATACTTATTTCCCCTTCCACCAAGTATTCTTATTTATTGTTACTTTTGATTAAATTTACTTTTATGGAAAATGTCAGCTTTATTTTTATTGCGCTTATAGCAGTAATTGTATTTTTAAGTTTTGTAACAGTTCAACAGGGATACATTGCAGTAATAACAATATTCGGAAAATACCGTCGCATTATGACTCCCGGTTTGAATTTTAAAATTCCTTTTATCGAAGTAGTACATAAAAA
>JANLOW010000201.1:0-34253 GCA_031366785.1 Bacteroidota bacterium
CCTTTGCTTGACTACGCTGCGAACCTTACCTCAACTTCCGCTCGGCGATTTCTGAAGGGAGTAATAATGCGGCGTAGTCACGCAAAGATGGGTTTATACAAATTAAATATTTTTTTACTTGCGCTAGACTACACCGAGCGGTCTTTCACCGTTGCATTCAACAATACAAAACTGCGAAGTTCATCATCATTTTTAAAATTTTTCGTATACTTATAAATTAATTTCCACAACTATTAAATGAAAAACCCTCGATTAACACTAACACAAACATTTGATTTTGAAATTACATTAGAAAAAATATTGCCATGGATTCAACCATTTAATCCTGCTGTTGTATTGAATAGTAATTCAGGCGAGCAATTACAAATTGATAAATACCATTCATTTGATTTTTTAATTGCTTTAGGAAAAGTATTAAATTTCTCAGAAGAAAAATATTTATTCAATACGTTAAAAGATTCACATTCAAAATTAAATGATTGGTTAATCGGCTATCTTTCTTATGATGTCAAAAATCAAATTGAAAATTTACATTCCAACAATTACGATGGGATTTCAGCTCCCGAAAATTATTTTTTTTGTCCGAGATATGTATTTGAATTCAGAGGTAAAGAATTAATCGTTCATTACTTACCTGAGTTAGACAGTGAAGCAGATATTTTTTCGTTAATTAACTCTCTAAAAAATAATGCTTTGGTTCAAAATCCGGTAAGACATGAAATAAATATTAAATCAAGGGTCAATAAAGAGGTTTACATCGAAAATGTTAATGCTATAAAAAATCATATTCGCCGTGGTGATATTTATGAAATGAATTATTGCATAGAATTTTATTCAGAGAATGTATTAATTGATCCACCTTCGGTTTATAGCAGGCTGAATAGTCTTTCACCCATGCCATTCAGCACATATTTTCACATAAAAAATCATTTCCTCATGTGTGCCAGTCCTGAGCGTTTCCTTGCAAAGCGAGGTAATAAAATTATTTCACAACCTATAAAAGGAACTGCCAAACGAGGGGAAAACGCAAAAGAAGATAAAATAATTATTGAATCCCTAAAAAAAGATCCAAAAGAACAAGCTGAAAATGTAATGATCGTTGATTTGGTGAGAAACGATTTGTCGCATAGTGCTTCAAGGGGAAGTGTACTTGTCGAAGAATTATTCGGCATAAAATCTTTTCATCAACTTCACCAAATGGAATCAACCATAACATCGGAATTGAAAAAAGATATTCCATTTACGGAAGTAATTAAAAATGCTTTTCCTATGGGTTCGATGACGGGTGCTCCAAAAATAAAAGCAATGGAACTGATTGAAGAATTTGAAAGTACGAAAAGAGGTATTTACTCAGGAACGGTAGGGTATATTACTCCCGATGGCGACTTTGATTTCAATGTTATCATTCGAAGTATTTTATTTAACTCTGAAAACCGATATCTTTCTTTTATGGCTGGGAGTGCAATAACTGATGGCTCCGATGCTGAAAGAGAATATGAAGAATGTATGTTGAAGGTAGCAGCTATGAAGAAAGTATTTGGGGTTTAGCAGAAATCAAAATATATAATATTTGAATATTTGGGTTTCTATCTATTTAGTCTAAAAAAACAATGTCAAAAGGAGATAAAATATTGCTGAATCGGTTTATTAAGTTTATTGATGAAAAAAAACTGATCAATCCGGGAGAGAAAATCTTACTGACAGTAAGTGGCGGAATGGATTCTGCGGTAATGACTCATCTTTTTACTGAAACTGATTATAATTTTGGGATTGCACATTGCAACTTTTCTCTGCGAGGAGAAGAATCTAGCCGTGATGCTGATTTTGTCGAAAATCTTTCAAAGAAACTACAACATCCATTTCATTTAAAATGTTTTGACACACAACACTTCGCCGACAAAAACAAATATTCTATCCAGGAAGCTGCCCGAATTCTACGTTATCAATGGTTTGAAGAAATTTCTACTGAATTTGGTTACAGTAAGATTGCCACTGCACACCATTTGGACGATTCTATTGAGACTTTTTTTATTAACCTCCTTCGGGGGACAGGAACAGCCGGTTTGCGGGGAATTGCAGTAATGAAAGGAAAAATCATTCGTCCTTTGCTTTTTACTTCACGCAAAGAAATTGAAGAATATGCTCGTATAAACAAAATAGATTTCCGGGAGGATTCTTCGAATGCTTCCGATGATTATCTAAGAAACAGAATTCGTCATCATATTATTCCTGTTATCAAACAAAATGCTGAAGGCTTTGAAGGTTCAATGGAAAATCTCATGGAAGATTTTTCACTCATCCATGAAATAGTCAATAATCAAATAGAAGCATGGAAACAAAAAAATGTGACCTTAAACGAGACAGGTAACATCAGTATTTCATTAGATAAAATTTTACAAGAAAAAAATCCATCGTCTTTTTTATCTCTGCTTCTTTATTCATTCGGAATTACCGGAATTGAATGTAAAAAAATACTTTTTGCCGAAACTGCCGGAAAAATTTTTCATTGTAAAGAATACTCTATTCTTCGTGACAGGGAATTCCTGATTCTTCAAAAAAAGGAGAATACAGAAATGAAGACATTCAGCATTTCAGAGCTTCCGGTAGAAATCAAAACTGAAAATATGATGATTTCAATCGGTAAAGAAGACAAAATGGGAATAGATTCATTTTCAGATAATAATAGTTTACTTCGGGTTGACAGAGAAAAAATTACCTTTCCATTGACCTTGCGACCCTGGAAACCGGGAGATTATTTTTTTCCGCTTGGCATGAAAGGAAAGAAAAAAATTAGCGACTTTTATACCGATGAAAAAATCGACAGATTCCGGAAAGAAAAAATTTACCTCCTCTTGTCAGGTAAAGACATTGTCTGTATCTTGGGGCATCGCATTGACGACCGTTTTAAAATAACATCATCAACCAAAGAGGTTCTTACAATAAGACTTTCATTACTATGAGCCACGAACAACCATTGTATGAAGAAAAACAGTATCTCGGTTACAATCAGCCGAGCATGCTTCTACGACTTTCATTGGCTTTGTTTTGCTTTTCTCTTTACTGGTGGAAAATTCACAACGGGCAAAATGGAAACCTCTTTTTCCTGATGGGAATGATTGTTATTGTTATCAGTATTCTTCTTTTATTTGTTTTACATATAAAAATTCGTGTCTATAAAACCTACATAGAACTTGATGGTTTATGGACATCCCGCAAAGTGAATATTGATTTAAAAAATATCGTCAAGATCGAACGCAAACGTTACAGTCATTATCATTTTAATAATCCTGTCTTTAATCTACATTTCAAAGGACTCGTTCGTTTTTATACCGGTGGAACTGAGGCAGTAGAGTTAACGCCGAAAGAAGGTGATCCTTACCGTATTGGCACACAAAAACCCGGTGAACTCGAAAAATTATTAAAGGAATTAACTACAATATAAAATAGTTTTTATTAATATTCGTCCTTAAACAAACACATAACCATAAACACAAATGAGAAAATATGCAATTTGGATTGTCCTTGGAGTTCTGATTTTAATCGGAGTCGGGGGATATAACGGGCTTGTCGGTTCCCGGGAAACAGTAAACAAAGCCTGGGCGAATGTAGAAGGTGCTTACCAACGCCGTGCTGACCTGATTCCTAATTTAGTGAGCACAGTAAAAGGAGTTGCTGACTTTGAAAAATCGACATTAACTGCAGTTATAGAAGCGAGGGCGAAAGCAACGAGCGTTCGTATTGACCCTAACAATATGACTCCAGAAAAACTTCAGGAATACCAGGCTGCACAGTCACAGGTTGGAGGTGCATTGAGCAGACTACTCGTTGTTGCAGAAAATTACCCTCAGCTTAGAGCAACAGAAAGTTTTAAAGAATTGCAGTCACAATTGGAGGGTACAGAAAATCGTATCAATGAAGAGCGGCGGAAATTTAATGAAGCCGCTCAATCTTATAATACTTCCCGACAAAAATTTCCACGGGTGGTACTTGCAAACTTATTCGGTTTTAAAGAACGTCCGTATTTTGAAGCTGATAAAGGAAGTGAAAAAGCTCCGAGTGTAAAATTCTAATGACTGCTTCCGATAAATTTGATGAAAGTGCCCGCCTGCAAATTCTAGCGGAAATAAAAGAGGCTGAAAAAAACACCTCCGGTGAAATTCGTCTTTTTATTGAAGACGACTGCGGTGAAAATGTTCTTGATCGTGCCGCTTTTATTTTTAAGGAATTAGAAATGCATAAAACAAAAGAGCGCAATGGTGTGCTCTTTTATCTGGCTACAGATTCGAGACAGTTTGCCATTCTGGGTGATCAGGGGATTCATTCAAAAGTTGAAAAAGATTTCTGGCACACTATCAAACATGAAATGCAGAATTATTTTACGGAAGGTGATTTTTTGAAAGGACTTACGAATGGAATTAAAATGTCAGGCGAAGCTTTAAAAAAATATTTCCCTTACCACAAAAACGATAAAAATGAGCTTTCAGATGATATTGTTTTTGGTAAAAAAAAGTAAATATTTCCCAATCAAACGGATTATGAAAAGCGTCAATGCCTTCAGTTTATTTTTTCTGGGATTATTTATTATACTCACTCAAACCCTGCGTGCTGAAGATTTTCCTCCTAGAGCATCAACACTCGTTACAGATTTTACCGGGACTCTCGGTGAGGGAGAAAAATCTTCTCTTGAAAGAAAACTTGTAACTTTTAATGATTCAACATCAACACAAATTGCTGTTGTTTTAATGCGCTCAACCGGAAATTATGAAATTGCAGATTATTCCGTCCAGCTTTTTAATCAATGGAAAATCGGACAAGCCTCCAAGAATAATGGTATTCTGATTCTGGTAGCTGTCGATGATCATAAAGTCTGGATAACTACCGGTTATGGAATTGAAGGCGTATTACCCGATGCACTATGCAGAAGAATCATTGAGCAGGATATCGTACCTGCATTTCGACGAGGTGATTACTATGCCGGAATAGAAGAAGGTACTAATTCTATTATGTCAGTAGTCAAAGGAGAATTTACCGCTGAAGATTATCTGAAAACGAAAAAGAAGAAACCGGTATTCTTTCCATTCCTGATGTTCTTATTTGTAATTTTCATTGTCATACTTTCCCGTTTTGGAAGAGCGAGACAATATGCACGAAAAAACAATCTTGCTTTCTGGGCTGCATGGGCTTTGCTGAATGCAGCTACAAACAGAAGCCGTGGCTCCTGGGGAGATTTTTCCGGAGGCAGTGGTTTTGGTGGTGGCGGAGGAGGATTTGGTGGTTTTGGCGGAGGAGGTTCCGGCGGGGGCGGTGCCGGCGGAAGCTGGTGATATTGGTTCTTTGAACTTATAATTTAAACCCGTATCAAAAACTTCTATAGAAAGTAAAAGATCGAAATTTTTAAACTCATTTCTGAACGATGAAACAACTCTTATTTTTATTTATTGTTTGTCAGTTTGCCTGCTCTACAAATGAAAAAAAGACTGTACCAATCATCGGTTTTCTTGATCTTCTTCAAGACGAAACCCTTGCTCAGGCGAAGAATGGTTTTTTCAATGCTTTGAAAGAAGAAGGTTTTGATGAATCCAAAAAAACAATCAAAGTAATTTATCGAAACGCACAAAATGACCAACCAGCATTATTGCAGGCTTGCGATTATCTGATTTCCCAAAAAGTAGATTTAATCGCTTCCAACCCTACTCTTTCTACCATTACTGCAATTCAAAAAACAAAAACTATTCCCGTTTTCATGATGGTTTCTCCCCGAGCAGATCTGGCCGGGCTCACAGATAAAAATGGGAAGGCTCCGGAAAATCTATTTGGAATATTTGAAACGCTTGATTATATAGATACCTCTTTAATGTTAATCAAACATATCTTTCCATCGATTAAAAAAATTGGAACCATTTATAATCAAAGCGAACCACAATCGGTGGATGCACTCAATGAAATAAAAAAAGCCTGTGAAAAAGAAGGAATAGAATTGGAAAGTCATCCTGTAAATAGTTCCAACGAAACTCAGCTCGTTGTTCAATCGCTAATCAGTAAAAATATTGAAGCGTTTTTTGCTTTGCCCGACAATGTTGTTTTTTCTTCAATGGAAATAATTGTAAAAAGTTGCGATGAAGCTAAAGTACCTGTATTTACCAGTGAAGAAGGCCTGGTAAAACGCGGTGCCGTATCTGCTTTCGGTGCAGATATGTATCAATGGGGATTTCAATGTGGCAAGCAAGCCGCTTTTTTTCTTAAACAAAAATCAACGAATGGACTACACCCCGAGATTGTAAAAATTCGACGAAGAGTTTTTAATGCTGAGAAAGCGAAGGAGTTTAATGTAAAATTTGAAAGTGATTTTGTGGCTGTGAAATAAGGGAATAAATCTTTTTGCCACAGCATTTTATTTTTCGAATAAGTGATGTCATTAATACAAAACAAGAGTTCCATTTTAACTTTGCGAATCTTTGTGAAGACCTTTGTGGTTTAAATAAAAATAACCACAAAGATCCACAAAGAAAAAAGGCGCAAAGTTCCACTAAGGATAATTATATTTTTTTATTATATTTTTTCAATTTTAGATCATCTTAAAAACCTAAATTCGTCTCAATGAATTTTTACTTAACAGCCGTACTGCTTGGTTTAGGATTTTCATCGTTGGCTATGGGCATTTTTATATCGATGCGGATATTTAACATTCCGGATATTACTACGGATGGTTCTTTTACCTTAGGCGGAGCAGTTACGGCTTTGATGTTAAGTTCAAATCAACCTGTATTACTGGTATTAGTTTGTGCATTTTTTGCCGGAGCATTTGCAGGGACATTAACTGCTCTTATTCATACCCGATTAAAAGTAAATGCTCTTCTATCAGGAATACTTGTAATGACTGCGCTTTATTCCATAAACCTGGCAATTATGGGACGATCAAACATACCATTAATTGGAACTGCTTCTATTTTTTTTCATTTGAATGGCTTTTCAGAAATCCAATCCCAATTAATTATGCTTCTGATTTTTTCAGGAATAATATTTTGGGGATTATCATTACTATTAAAAACAGATTTCGGTCTGGCTATGCGAGCAACCGGGAACAATGAAACAATGATACGTGCTTTAGGTGTAAATACAGGAAGAATGAAAATTGCCGGTCTCGCATTAGCTAATGGCTTAACGGCGGTGAGCGGATTTCTTATTGTTCAGATACAAGGATTTTCTGATATTGGAATGGGAATAGGTATTGTCATTCTCGGTTTAGGTTCAGTAATGATAGGAGAAATATTTATGCGTCTGTTAAAAATTCAAAACATCACAATTCACATACTTGGAGTTTTGGCAGGAACAATTATCTTTCGTTTAATCCTTGCCTTTGCATTATCAATTGGCATCGATGCTTTGTACCTTAAATTAGTAGTCGCTTTATTTGTTTTAATTGTTGTCAGTATTCCAAACCTCAAAAGAAGCGAATGATTTCATTAAGAGGAATTTCAAAAACATTCGCTAAAGGAAGCCCTAATGAAGTCAATCTTTTAAATGATTTCAATCTTGAAATTAAAAAAAATGATTTTATAATTGTCGTTGGCAGTAATGGTTCAGGAAAATCTACCTTGTTAAACATCCTTGCAGGGGTGGTTCGAATCAATGAAGGTTCTATTTTTCTTGATGATAAAGATATATCTCAATCGAAAGATTTCAAACGCAGCCGCTGGCTGGCACGTATTTTTCAAAATCCGCTTGCAGGAACAGCTCCTGATTTATCTATTCTCGAAAATTTTCGTCTTGCTTCAATTAGAACAGGCAGTAAAGGATTAAGAATTGGAACGGATAAAAAATTTAGAGCAAAAGTCAGGGATAGAATTGCTGTACTAAATCTCGGACTAGAAAATAAACTAGACCGGGAAATGGGAAGTTTATCAGGCGGACAAAGACAGGCTTTAACCTTACTAATGGCCATTATGGATGAAACCCGTCTACTGTTGCTCGATGAACCTACAGCGGCTTTAGATCCGCGAACATCGGAGCTTATTATGAATCTGGCAGACAAAGTCATCAAAGAATATAGTCTTACAGCCCTGCTTGTAACACATCAGATTAAAGATGTTTTGGGTTTTGGAAACCGTGTAATCCAGATGAAAGAGGGAAAAATTATCCGTGACATGCTAAAAATAGAAATAGAAAAGTTAAGTATAACTGATATTTATGAATGGTTTAATTAGTATTCCATTTAATTTAATTGAACAATTAAAAACTAAAAAGTATTGGCAATTCACCTCAATCATGACCCTCATAATCAGATTGATCCATCTATAACTATAACAGAACTATTTCCTGATAAAACTTTTATAAATTTGCGAAATCAGCCAACATCTTAAGAAAAATCTCGTTGTAGTTCGGTATCAATATTCAATGAAAAAACTTATACTTTTTCTCTTTCTTTTTATCACTTTGGTTTCCCGGGGTCAAATGCTTCATCCTGCCAAATGGATTTTTACATCAGAAGTAAAAAAAGAAGGTAAAATTGAATTACAATTCAAGTTAGAACTTGATGAAGAATGGCATATATATTCTCAATTTACACCGCCTATTGGCCCTATGCCAATGGAAGTTGCTTTTGAGCCTTCGGATTGTTATAGTCGTGTAGGCAAGGTAAAAGAACCAAAACCTATTAATGAATATGATTCTGCCTTCGGCGGTAAAGTACTGATGTTTGCAGGTGAGGTTATTTTCAGGCAGGAGATTAAATTAAATGGAAATGGCTGTACAATTAGAGGGAAAATCGAATATCAGGCTTGTAAAGAATCATGCATCCAGTTAGATACCTCTTTCGTTTTTGTTGTTGGAAATGAAAAAAATGAAATACCAACATTAACAAAAACAGATACAGTTAAGGTTGCAGTGATTGATCCTGCACCATCCAATGACGGCTTCAAGCCTGACAACAATGTTCAATTGGAACAGGCTTGCAATGATGGTTCGAGTGAAAGTCCCAAAACCAGTCGATCTTTCCTTGCAATTTTCATTGCCGGTATGCTGGGTGGATTACTCGCTTTGCTGACGCCATGTGTATTTCCTATGATACCCATGACAGTAAGTTTCTTTACTAAACGTAGTGGTAGCCGCCGAAAAGGGATTACTAATGCATTGATATATGCTGCATCAATCATATTAATTTATGTTACACTGGGTTTAATTGTAACTATCAGTTTCGGATCGGATGCGTTGAATGCTTTATCGAGTAATGCATTCTTCAACCTTTCCTTCTTTATCATCTTCGTAATTTTCGCTATATCATTTTTTGGTGCCTTTGAAATCACATTACCGAGTTGGATTATAAATAAAGTCGATTCGGCCAGTGACAGAGGTGGGCTCATAGGAATATTTTTTATGGCTTTTACTCTATCACTGGTATCGTTTTCCTGTACAGGACCGATTATAGGTACACTCTTGGTAGAGGCAGCACAGGGACAAAGTTATATCGGACCATTAGCAGGCATGTTTGGTTTTTCATTCGCACTTGCAGTACCGTTTGCCATATTTTCATTATTCCCAGGTTGGTTGAATTCCCTTCCTAAATCCGGCGGCTGGCTAAATACAGTAAAAGTATCTCTTGGATTTCTTGAACTTGCTCTCGCTTTGAAATTTTTATCGAATGTAGATCTGGCTTATCATTGGGGGTTTCTTCAAAGAGAATTATTCATTAGTATCTGGGTGATTATTTTCCTTTTACTTGGATTATATTTATTAGGGAAAATAAAACTCTCTCATGATACTGAAGTAAAATATATATCAACCGGGCGATTAATGTTTGCTTTGCTCGTATTCACTTTTACAATTTATCTGATTCCCGGAATTTGGGGTGCGCCGTTAAAATTAATTAGTGGTTTTCCGCCGCCCGAATTTTATAAAGAATGGAAAACAGGGAAAGAAAGTGAATGTCCCCACAACCTCAATTGTTTCCATGATTATGAAGAAGGAATGACTTATGCAAAATCTCAAGGTAAACCTGTTATGATAGATTTTACAGGTTGGTCATGTGTCAATTGCCGAAGGATGGAAGATAATGTGTGGAGTAATCCTGCTATTTTAAAAAAACTGACAAACGATTATGTAATCATTTCTCTTTATGTTGATGATAAAATGGTTTTACCTTCTGATAAACAATTTACCTCTTCAACGAGCGGAAAATTAATCCGCACTACAGGTAACAAATGGAGTGATTTTCAAGCGAGTATTTACGGGACTAATTCACAACCGTATTATGTTTTAATTGATAACCAAGCTAAAATTCTCGCCCAACCAAAAGGCGGTTTGATTAGTATTAAAGATTACGACTATTTCCTGGAAGAAGGTTTGTGCAGGTATAAACTAAGGAAATAATTGACGATTTATTCTTTCTTTTATTATCTATCTTTTATTAATTTTTTTAGGGGAAAAGTTAATGGATATCTGATATCGTGAAAATGCTTTGATGAAATTGATAACTAGAATTCTAAAGTTTTTTATAATTCTCAATTTTATATTATTTTAAAAAATCAAATATTAAATCTCGATTCCTGATACTCGATTCCCGATACTCGATTCCTGATACTATTTAAACTACATTTGCACCCTCAATAAAAAGAATGCAAAAAAAGTTCGTAACCAACCTTGCTTTAGTCCTTTTACTCAATCTCCTTATAAAACCATTCTGGATATTAGGTATTGAAGTTGCTGTTCAGAATGCCGTTGGACTGGAGCAATATGGTTTTTACTATGCTATTTTTAATTTTTCCTTCTTACTTAACATTTTTCTTGATTTAGGCATAACAAATTTTAACAATAAAAACATTTCTCAGAATAATCATTTACTAAGTAAACATTTATCGAGTATAATTTTATTGAGGCTTTTGCTTGCCGGAATATTTGTGATTATTACCATAATCGGCGGACTTATTATCGGCTATACTACGGACATGATGAAAATGCTTATAGCCGTTATTTTCAACCAGGTATTAATTTCTTTCATCATGTACCTGAGATCCAATCTTGCCGGTTTACATTTGTTTAAGACTGATAGTTTTATTTCTATTCTTGACAGACTCATAATGATTCTGCTTTGCCTCATTTTATTGTTTAACTATCATACCACAGGTCATTTTGATATACGCTGGTTTATCTATGCTCAGACAACCGCTTATCTCATAACATCCCTTATCACACTGGTAATCGTTATGAAAAAAGCTAAAATCAAAAAACTCAGTTGGCGATGGCCATTTTTTGTAATGATATTAAAAAAGAGTTATCCTTATGCTGTACTTGTTTTATTAATGACCTTTTATAACCGCATTGATGGTGTTATGCTGGAACGTCTGCTCCCTTTCCGTATAGGCGCCCATGAAGCCGGTGTATATGCTTCCGCTTACCGTTTACTGGATGCTTCCAATATGATAGCATTCTTATTTTCAGGATTACTTCTACCAATATTTTCACGCATGATTAAACTGAAGCAAAACATAATAGAAATGGTTAGATTGTCTTTTTCATTACTTGTAATACCGGCCATTGTTGTTGCGACTGTCAGCTTTTTTTTCAGCTTTGATATTATGAATCTTCTCTATAAGGGAAATCATATCGAAGAATCTTCTATTGTTTTCAAAATTTTAATGTGCTGTTTTATTCCTATTTCATCTACCTATATTTTTGGAACTTTGCTAACGGCAAATGGAAATTTACGCCAGTTAAATATTATGGCAAGTATTGGTATGTGTATCAATATATTTTTGAATTTTATTTTAATTCCAAGATATTCTGCAGCCGGTGCCGCTTTTTCCTCTATTACAACTCAAATTATTACTGCCGGTGCCCAAATCTTTATGGCTCAGAAAACATTTAGCTTTAAAAAAGATTACAGACTTCTTTTTACAATTTTTGGTTTTATAATTAGTGTTATCGCAATTAATATTTTTATTTCACATATAAACATTCATTGGATTAGCAGATTATTAATTTCAGTTTCTGCCTGTTTTACTCTTGCTTTTCTTACGAAACTTATTAGTATCAGGAATATTTATAGGATTTTGAAATATGAGGAATAAATTTTAGAATCAAGAGACTAGAGGCAAGAATCAAGAGTTAAGAATCAAGAGACTAGTGACAGTTTTGGGGAGAGCGAATATTTATTTTTTAATTAAATCAACTCGATTAATGTCCAAACAGACCCGTTTTTGTTTCTCTTTTAATTTCAATTTCCTTTTTTACCTTTGAAGCCCTTCTTGCAGATTTTCACCTGAATACTAATGTTTAAAAAACTGGGAATAAGCATATATGGAATCAAACAATCAAACAATCCATACTTAAATTGAATGTAAACCATTGATAATAACATTTTTAATTATTTTGGTTGCCCCATTCATTTTTTTCGAATCAATATCTACCTAACCCAAAAGCAATCATCCATACTTTTAACCCAATTATACGCGAATTTTAAAAAACAATTTTAAAAGGAAATATTATTTCAAGAACTACGTTTCAACCCATTATTAAGAATCGGAGATATCATTTATACAATTAATAATATTAAATAAATTAAATGGACAATATATTTTTTAATTCAGCAGACTTAATGCAATTGATCGTAAGGTGGAAAAAACATTTAATCATCGTTGGATTAATAAGCCTTGTCGGATCTATTTTGTTTTCATCACCCATATTCATCAAACCTAAATTTAAATCATTTGCATTAATTTATCCGTCTAATTTAATTGCTTACTCTACAGAAAGTGCTACAGAACAAATGTTGCAGTTAACTCAATCGTATGATATCAGAGATAAAATAATTAACACATTTCACCTTTTCGAACATTATGATATTGATACATTAAAAAATAAAACTTTTAAAAGTGAAGTATACAAAAAGTACGACGAAAATATAATAATTAAAAAAACGGAATATGAATCTATGGAGATTACCGTTTATGATACCGATCCATTAATCGCATCTCAAATTGCAGATTCAATCGTACATTATTTTGATTTGAAAGCCCGCTCTTTACAAATTGAAAAATCGCATGAAGTTATGGTTATCGCTTTGGATCAGTTGAAAAACAAAAAGAATCAATTAGATTCAATGGAAAATCTTTTACATGAATACAGTACCAAGTACGGACTACTTGACTATAAATCACAATCAAAAGAGGTTACGCGTGCTTATATGCGTGGACTTACATCAAACGATGCAAAAGTTATAAAAGAATCTAATAGAATTATGCAAGGCCTAATGGATAAAGGTACCGAATTCAATTCTATCAACGAACACCTTTGGCGGTTACGCGGAACTTACAATGATTTAAAACTAATTTATGAAAACGCTTACCGTGATGTTTATAAAGAACTAACTTATGCCAACGTTGTTACGCGGCCATTTCCTTCTGATAGAAAAGCTTATCCTGTGCGATGGCTTATTGTTTTGATTTCTGTTGGCTCTTCCCTACTTCTCGCTTTTATGATATTAGTGATATTTGATTCAAAGAAAAAAACTGCGTGATTGGAAAAGTTTATTTCTAATAAAATAAAATTACGCTGGTTTTACGGCATCATGCTTATTTTTATTTCCATCAGTATTTTTATGATGGTCAGAGAAAATTATTGGATTGCTGCAATTCCATTGTTCATTGCCATCGTATACCTCGCTGTTTTTTCTCTTGATGTAATTTTATTAATTATAGCTTTTTGTACTCCATTAGCAGTTGTTTTAAACGACAAGTCAAGCGGCCCCGCCCTGAGTATTCCTGATGAACCATTAATGTTTGGTGTTCTATTACTCTTTGTTTTTAAATTTATTTTTGAAGGAAAATTTGATCGTAAAATACTTAATCACCCTGTTACACTTGCTATTGCTTTTCATATTATATGGATGTTTATCACATCCGTTACCAGTACATATCCTGTAGTTTCATTTAAACACTTGCTTTCACAACTTTGGTTTATAATTCCTTTCTATCTTTTAGGTACGCAATTATTCAGAGAGAAAAAAAATATTAAAAAATTCGTCTGGCTTTACAGTTCCACATTATTGGTTGTTATTATCTATACACTCGTTCGACATGCCCAAAACAGTTGGACACAAAAAGCGGCACATTGGGTAATGACTCCTTTTTATAATGACCATACTGCATATGCAGCTGTTCTTGCTCTTTTCATTCCACCAATGATAGCATTCATGCGTGATCGCTTCTCTTCCTTTAGGGAACGATTTCTTGCCGGGTTTATGTCTATCATGCTCATTATTGCTATTATTCTTTCTTATACCCGGGCAGCCTGGTTAAGTTTAATAGTAACATTTATCATTTATTTTATTTATTCCTTTCGAATTAAATTTTACAATGTGCTTCTAATCGGTGCCGGTTTAGCAACTCTTTTTATGATTTTCAGTTCCGATATTTTCATGAAGCTCGAAAAAAACAGACAAGATTCCGCTACAGATTTTGATAAACATATAAAATCTATTTCAAATATCTCTACAGATGCTTCTAATCTGGAAAGAATCAATCGCTGGAATAGCGCAATCCGAATGTGGAAACAAAAACCATTTCTTGGTTGGGGTCCGGGTACATATCAATTCAATTATGCACCCTTTCAAAAATCAAGCGAAACTACAATTATTAGTACTAATGCCGGTGATAGCGGCAATGCACACAGCGAATTCATCGGCCCTCTTTCTGAAGAAGGAGTATTTGGAATGCTCGCCATGGTATTAATAGTGATAACAGTAATATACCGGTCATCGATTTTATATTCAACATCCAAGGATCCGAATATCAAACTTCTTACGCTGGGAATTTTACTCGGCCTGATTACCTATTTTGTTCACGGTACATTAAACAATTTTCTGGATACTGATAAACTATCTGTTCCATTCTGGGCCTTCATTGCTATGCTTGTTTCAATGGATGTTTATCACAATAAAAAAATACTTTAATTAAAAGAATTTACAACGGCTTAAATTTAAAAAATCATTTAAACCAGCAACTTAATAACGTAATGTCATCAGTGTAATTTTTATTTTCTTTAAATGATGATAATGTATCTATTAATTGTTGATGCAAATGTTTCATATTAAACAATTGCTTACGCTCTGTAAGAAATTCCTGTAAACGTTGCATTCCAAATTCACTGCCACTTTCATTTTCAACATCTGTAACACCATCTGTATAACAATGCAACATTGCATTCGGAGGTATAAAAACTTTACCCTGATTAATAAAAGGTAATTCCTCAAACATCCCCAAACCTGTACTTCCATCGTTAAGCATATAAACAACTTTTTCATGAATAAGAAAAGGCGGATTATGACCGGCATTAATATAATGCAGCTGACGAGTTAATATATTATATCGTCCCAGAAAAAAAGTTATAAATTTCTCGCCCTTGGCACTTTGATAAACTTTATCATTAAGTAATTTAATAAGTTCCGATAGTGAAGATGTATGTAAAACCAGTGCATGCAAATTTGCCTGAAAGTTCGCCATAAGCAATGCTGCAGGAATACCTTTACCTGAAACATCAGCCATACAAAAAACAAATTCATTTTCATTCACCTGAATAAAATCATAATAATCACCCCCAACTTCCTGGTGAGGCAAATACGTAGCATGTATTTCGTATAAATTACTCATCGGAAGTTTAACAGGGAAAAGCATTGTTTGCATTTGAGCCGCAAGGTCTAATTCCTTGCGTATGCCAGCTTGCCTTATCTTTTCCGAAGCTATGTGATTATTTTCTATTGCAACAACTATCAGGTTTGTTATTGTATGTATGAAAGAACATAATTCATTCTTTTTGGGGATCACAGAATTCGATAATCCGCCGATAAGTGCATAAGCAAGTAATTGCTCTTTATGATAAACAGGTAGAATTGTCTCAAAATTATTAATCCATAATTTATGTTCCGTTTCCAGATTATGAAGTTTATTTAGCTCTTCAATAATTTTATCTATATCGAAATTATTGAGACCCTTATCTGTTCCGGAAAGTAAGGCACATTTCCACTGTTCGTCATTTATCAGAAGAGCAAACTTCTCCACTTTAAGCTGGCTGTGAAGAACATGTTCATATACATCAAGAAGCTGCTTGGTCGAAAAATTATAGTTAATCGCTTTTGTAATCTGTAATAGCCAATGCAATTGAGTATTCTTCGCTTGCAATTCGTCTTGTAGTTCAGTAATCTGCGGTCCCGGTGAAAGAGACTTTTTTTGTATGGCCAATTTATTTGTTGCGTTTCAATTTTTCAATTATATCAGGAAGTTGCTTAACAAAAGCCAGCTCCCTCATTTTTTCCCGCGCTTCCTGTACAGGACTTCCAAAATAGGTTTTTCCTCCTTCGAGTGATTTTGGTATTCCCGATTGTCCTAAAACTACTGCTCCTTTTCCAATTGTCAAATCCTTCTGCACTCCAACCTGACCCCACAAAATAACATCGTCTTCAATGGTTACCACACCGGCAATTCCAACTTGTGCTGCAAATAAACAATTTTTCCCAATTACGGTATCATGACCAATGTGAACCTGGTTATCAATTTTAGTCCCTTCGCCTATTATTGTATCACCGGAAACTCCTTTATCTATCGTACACGATGCGCCAATTTCAACCTTATCATGAACAATTACACGACCGCATGATAACATTTTATCATATCCTTCCGGTCGCCTCTTAAAGTAAAAAGCATCCGACCCAATAACAGTATTAGCATGAATAATAACATTGTCGCCAATTTCTGTATAATCGTAGATAGAAACATTTGAATGTATAAGACAGTTTTTACCTACTCGTACATGATTGCCGATAAAACTACCCGGCTGAATGATAGTACCCTCGCCAATGTAGGCAGTGGCGCTTATGTTTCCGGTTGAAGGAATAAACGAACGGAATTTTTTAACTATAGCTAAATAGGCAGAAAATGGATCATCATTTATTAGCAAAGCCTTTCCTTCAGGGGCCTCTGTTTCTTTATTTATTATAATAAATGTAGCAGCAGAAGAAAGTGCTTTATCATAATATTTAGGGTGATCGACAAATGTAATATCACCTTTTTCAACTTTATGAATTTCATTTATACCCATTACCGGAGAATCCGTGCGGCTTACCAAAAGTGAATCTGTCAGCTTTGCCAACTCAATAATCAATACGGGAAATGGGAATTTCATTGATTACAAAAATACGATTTTTAAAGGGCCTGCATTCATATATCAAGCGATATGTAAGGAATTATCAACAACGAGGCTAACAATTAGCTATTGGTTAATGATTATTAGTTAGTACTTGACACCAATATATTGAAATTGCATTGGATATTTAAATTTAAAGATAACCGCTTCTAAAAACAAAAACTTTTAATTATAACTTAAGATAAATGATTTAAGTGCTTATTGTTACTTTCGCCATATGCAGATTGCTGTAAATACAAGAATGTTACTCCCCGGAAAAATGGAAGGCATCGGTAATTTCACCTTTGAAACAATGCAAAGGATAACAAAACAGCATCCTGAACATGAATTCATTTTCATTTTTGATCGTAAGTTTAATACCGATTATATTTTTTCTGAGAACATCATTCCTTATTCCATTTTTCCTCAGGCGCGACATCCGTTTCTTTGGTATTTATGGTATGAATGGAGTCTGCCTCATCTTTTCAACAAAATAAAACCGGACCTTTTTATTGGTACTGATGGCTACCTTTCCCTGGCATCTAAAATCCCTTCTATTGCTGTGATTCACGATTTAAATTTTGAACATTATCCAAAAGATCTCCCATTCTTCAATTCAAAATTCTACAGGCACTATTTTCCACTTTACGTTAAACAAGCTAAACGTATTGCAGCTGTATCGCAGTTTACTAAAAATGACATTATAAATACTTATCATGTTAGTCCGGATAAAATTGATGTGGTTTATAATGGTGTCGGTGAAAATTTTAAACCTATTGACGAAGAAACATCCATTAAAGTAAGAGAAATTTTTTCTAAAGGAAAACCCTATTTTCTTTTCGTCGGCTCATTGCACCAGCGAAAAAATATTGCCAATCTATTAAGAGCTTTTGATGATTTCAAAAAAACAATTTCATCGCCAATTCAACTAATTCTTACCGGACAAAAGCGTTGGTGGACAAGTGAAATGGAAGAAGTTTATAGTGCAATGACTTTTAAAAGTGAAGTTATTTTTACCGGCCGGGTTTCTGAAGATGATTTACAAAAAATAACAGCTGCTGCTTTTGCTGTAACCTATGTTTCAACATTTGAAGGTTTTGGAATTCCAATAATAGAAGCCATGCGGTGTAATGTTCCTGTAATCACTTCCAATGTTACATCAATGCCTGAAATCGCAGGAGGAAGTGCTCTTTTATGTGACCCTTTTTCCTTTATATCCATCCGTAATGCTATGATAGGAATTTACTCCGACCATAATTTGCGAAATTCACTTATTGAAAAGGGCAAACAACGTCAAGCCCACTTCTCCTGGCAAAAATCAGCCGATGAATTGTGGAAATGTGTTGAAAAAATTATTAAATAAACTGAAAACAGTTCCAAATTTAAGATTCTGTTTTTACAAGATGTGGATAATTTTCTAAAGCAAATACAAAAGCAATTAATTCTAATAATATCTTAGTATATAAATGCTTAAAAAATATTTTCAAAAACATCTGATTGAAGCAGGCTGCGATGAAGCAGGCAGAGGCTGTCTGGCAGGACCTGTTTATGCAGCCGCTGTCATTCTTCCTCATAATTTTCAAAATGAATTATTAAACGATTCTAAAAAATTAAAAGAAGAAGAACGTTATATGCTTCGACCGATTATTGAGAAAGAAGCCATTTGCTGGGCTGTAGCCTTTGCGTCGAATATAGAAATCGATTCTATTAATATTCTCAATGCGTCTTTTCTTGCCATGCATAGGGCTATCAGCAAACTTAATATTGATCCTGAACTATTACTGATTGATGGTAATCGTTTTAATAAGTACCCAAACACCGAACATAATTGCATCATCAAAGGCGATGGAATTTACATGTCTATTGCCGCAGCTTCTGTTCTTGCAAAAACCTACCGTGATGACTTTATGCTTCAGCTTCATAATGAATTTCCACAATATTGCTGGAATAAAAATAAAGGTTACGGGACTCTAATACACAGAAATGCAATTATTGATAATGGCTTTTCTCCTTTTCACAGAAAAACTTTTAATGTAGTAAATCCTCAGTTGGAAATTTTAATATAGTATCGGAGATCGAGTATCATGTATCAAGTATTATGTATCAAGTATCATGATACTTGATACTCATTTCAATTCAACTTTTTTTGAAAGAATTCCCTCCTTATTTATTCATTTTCTATTCGATTAGTTGAAAAAACAGCTTAGAATTTTACTAATTCTATTCATTCTGTTGTAATAAATGATTCATTTTTTTTAAACAACGTCTATCTGATAACGTATTGAGTCGTGAAAGGATATTTTATATCCGTTAAAAATTATTTACATGAAAATTTTACTCAAACACAAAATTTTTTTTGCTACTGCTTTATTTGCAGTTACTCTTTATGGATGCATAAAGGAGGAAGACCTGAGTTTTGATAAAGTCACTACCGGCGAATGGTCGCCCGAATGGGCAGTTCCATTGATTCACTCGGGACTATCCATTAAAGATCTTACAGGAATGTCGGATTCGGGTATGTTTACTACAAACAGCAACCACCAGATCTCTCTTGTATATAATACAAACATATACATGATTCATGGTTATGAATTTTTTACTCCTGTAAATCAATCGAGTTGGCAGACATTACAACTCACACAGCCGGATAGTGTTGACTTATATCAAAATGATTCCGTGTCAAGATCAATCAATCTTGCGGTACCATTAACATTTCCTAACGGAGAACAAATTGATTCATTAAATTTCCGAAAAGGATCATTGAGGATAAACCTGACTTCTTACATACCTCATGATGGCATACTTAAAATAACTATTCCTTCGGCAACTCTGGGAGGACAACAATTTAGTAAGAGTGTGCCAATTAGTGCATCAACCGGTTCCGCAGTTTATACTCAGGACATTTTCGATATGTCCGGTTACAATATGGGTACAAAAAATCTGGGAATGTCCAATCAATTGAGGGTAAATTATTCACTAACATTTCTGAAATCACAAACAACTTTAAATACATTAAATAAAAATTTTGATATAACAACATCCTTTGATTCAATAACTCCGGCAAGTTTATTCGGTTTTCTTGGACAAAGAGAATTTATAATTCCTCCGGATTCCTCAGAAATCAGCATTTTAAATAATTTCCAGGGTGGAGGAATATATTTAGATGATCCTAAGCTGACTATATCATTGACCAATTCATTTGGAATGCCGATTAATGCCAATATAAATACACTTTCTGCCATACAGACCAATGGAACAGTTGTACCAATTGTTGGACCTTATCCATCTCCATTAATTGACTATCCCATTATTTTTGGACAAGCAGCTACGAATAGTTTTGTATTTGATAATACGAACAGTAATATTAAACAAGCTATTAATTCAACCGCACATTATTTTTCATATGATATAAGCGCAGGTACTAATTCACCATTGCCAACTTACAATTTCATGAGTGATTCAAGTATTTTCAAAGCTGATATGAAAATAGAATTCCCATTGAAAGGTTATACAACCGGTTTCACCATTCAGGATACTGTTGATTTTGGTATCGGCGAAATAAAAGAAATAGCATCAGCCGCCTTCCGGTTGAATATTTCCAACGGCTTCCCTGTTCATGCCCGTGCTCAATTATATTTTACAGATAATAATTATAATATTCTCGATTCCTTGTTTACCAATTCCCAAGACAGAATAGTCGAATCTGCGGAAATTGATTCGGATGGGAAAGTTACTACTCCAACTGTACGATCAGCTAATGAAGTATTTGATGGTATCCGTTTACAACATCTGTTTGAGGCGAAAAAGATTTTAGTAAAAGGTACTATTGACACTAAAGATGCACCAACGACAATGGTACAGATATTAGATACTTATAAATTAGATTTCAAACTTGGAGTACGAACTAAATTGAAAATCACATTTTAATTATGACTGACATGAAAAAAATAATTATAACTCTGCTCTTAGTAACATCTGTTTCGCTTATAAAAGCGCAACAAGCGCTTACTCTCTATAATATGGATGTCATAGGACAATCCAATCAGGTAAACCCTTCGTTAATGCCTGAGAATGGAATGTATATTGGAATTCCGATGCTTAGTTCGACAACATTCCTATTCACGAATAGTGGCTTTACATGGAGAGATCTTCATTGGATTCGTCCGGATGATTCTGTAAATATTGATATTGCCAATGCAATAAGTAAACTTTCTGAGAAAAATTTTATTTCAATGTCTTTTCGGACAAACATTCTAGAAACAGGATTTAGGATTAAAAATAATTATTTCTCGATGAATATTTCCGAAAAGATGAATCTAAACTTCACCTTTCCTAAAGAATTATTTGAACTACTATTTAATGGCAATGGAGCATTCATTGGTCAGGAAATAGATTTAAAAAGAATGTCATTTGATGCAACTCATTATCGTGAATATGCCATCGGCTGGGTGCGGGCCTTAAATAAAAAAGTTACTGTTGGAACGAGATTAAAATACCTTTATGGTATGGAAAATTATTCTTCCGCCAAATCAAACCTGAGTTTCTATACAGCTCCCGATGATTATAGAATTGACCTCACTTCCGATTACGAAATCAATACTTCGTCAACTTCGAACAATAAAGGCGGGGGTTCGGGAAATTATCTTTTCGGATTAAAAAATACAGGATTTGCAGCAGATATTAGCGCAACTTATCTCTATACTGATAGATGGAAATTTAATGCAAGTATCATTGATTTAGGATATATAAATTGGAAAAGTAATGTGAAAAATTTAGTTACAGCTTCCGGAAGTTATTCATTTGATGGTCTCGATGTAAATCAATTTGTAAGTGATTCGTCATCGGGAAGTGCATCTGTAACAGATTCTTTAAGCAATTCATTTAAACCAATCGAAAATTCCGATCCTTATAAAACAAATCTTTCATCTCATGTCTATTTAAATTCATGCTACATACTGAGTGAGAAAATGAATGTAACGGGCTTACTACATGCACAAATTTTCCGTCAAACCGTTCAACCTACTTTTACTGCTGCTTTGAATAGGAGATTTACTGATCATTTTTCCGGTTCATTAAGTTATTCGATGATAAATCATCATTTTACCAATGTTGGTGCAGGAATAGCCTTAAACCTTGGGGCATTACAATTTTATTTATTATCTGATAATTGGATAGGAACAATAAATCCACTTTCGAATAATACTGCTCATTTTCAATTTGGATTCAATCTGATTTATGGAAAGCAGAAAGTAAAGAAAGCACCTGATTTTGGAGTTCAAGTTAAAGAAATTGAGACAAATACCAAATCTGCAACAGAGGTTGTACCGGTAGAAGTTCCGGTAGAAGAAGAAATTAAAAAATAAATAATTTTATTTAAAATGTACTAAGTCAAAGGACAAAAGCCAAAATAAAAACACTTTGAACTTTGCACTTAGTACATTTTATTTTTTCTATGTAGTTTTTTTAAATTTTAATAGGTTCAATTAAATCCCAAAGGTTTCCATATAAATCCTTAAAGACAGCAACTGTTCCCCATTTCTCAACTACAGGCTCTCGAATAAAAATAACATTATTTGAAATCATATTTTTATAGTCCCGCCGGAAATCATCCGTATGTAAAAATAAAAATACACGTCCGCCGGTCTGATTTCCAATCCGGCTTTCTTGTTCATCGTTTGTCGCTTTAGCCAATAAGAGAAAAGGACCATCCGAATTCTTTGGTGCTATCAATACCCATCGTTTGGCAGAATCTAAAAAAGTGTCTTCGATAATTTCAAAGCCAAGTTTTTGTGTATAAAAATTAATTGCTTCATCATAATCCCTTACTAAAAGGGACAACTGGGCGATTCTTTGTTTCATTTGCAAAAAAATAACAGGATTTTTTTCTGAATAGCTTAAATCATTAAATCACCCATTTGGCATTTATTTAAACTTATACCAAATATTTCCAAAGAGTTTTACCGGTAAGATTTTTAAATTATAATAATTTATGATATGATACAAAATGAGAAATTTGATACTTACAATACTGAAATAATTACTAAACGAAAATATTCAGTTTTTAATGTCTAAGCTTCCTGTTCAAGCTCGGATCGAATTATTCTCTTATTCTCTTTTTTAGAATTATCTTTCCTATTTAAATCTAATACATAAGGAAGATAATATTGCTCTTCGAATTGTTTTTTTGAATCGTGAAAAGAAGTAACACCACCGATTTTATATAAAAGATAAATATAATAAAAAGCAAAATCGACTTGATATTTTAAAAATCCAGCACGGGCACTGGCAGGAAAAAGATGATGATTATTATGCCATTCGCCTGCAACGATGCCCGGCCAGTATTGGTTAATGGACATATCTTTTCGGTTAAAATCCATTCCATCTGTACGTTTATCTTTTCCTTTGCCATGGCCTTCGAAATTAAATGTTCGAACGCCTATAGCCCAGAAAAAAGCTCCGCCGAAAAGCGCACAAAGCAATGCGGGTCCGCCTATAAAATAAAATAAAGCACCCCAGAAAGTCCAGTTAAGTATAATTAGAGCTATTGTAGAAAATGGATTAGCGACAGATCCCCACTTTTGATATTGTGAATAGGTATTACATTTAACACCGGTAGGTTCCAATAAAGCAGCGGCTTTTTTATAATCGACTTCGCTTAGATTTTTGTTAATGAGTTGATGATTTACATCAGCGAGGAAGCAATACAGAAAACCACCGTAAGCATTGTAAGGATCACCGGGTTGATCAGATTTTGCATGATGAACATGATGTGACACAACATATATTTCTTCAGGAATAATTTTCAGCACAAGGTTCTGAGTAAAGAAACGCCAAAAAGAATTTTTAAACTTATAGGCTCCATGGGTACTGTATCGGTGATACCAGATGGTACCATGTGTTCCCATGAGTATCATGCTGTAAACAAAAGCGGCTATTAACAAATACCAGCTGAAATAATTAAAAACAAAAAGTACAAAAAACGGGAATAACAATAGAATCGATAACCAATTGGTTAATGCTAGCCAGCTTTTTTTTGACTTAAAAATATTCATTCTGGAAAATAATTCGGAGAATAACTCGCGAGAAGAGGGTTTATAAAATTTTCCTTCTTTATCTGTCCAGCCATACGACGGCTCTTCGAGAATGTAATCAATAAATGCCATGAAATCTGATTATTATTTAGCAGAATAGCAATCGCTGAACGAGTGAAGGTAAAGAAAAGCCGATCTGATAATTTATATTAACTTATGCAAGGTAATACTTTTTTCGAAACGATGAAAGCTCATTCATTGTTGGAATTAAAAGATGAAAACTATTGTATTTATAAACGAAAATCAACAAAACTATTATTATTTCAACAAAAATTTTTGAAAAAATACAATTAAACAGGTAAACAAATAGTCATTTCTGTAAATTCATTTTGTTTACTATTAAATTGTATTTCTCCACCATGTGCTTTTACAATTTCATAACCTGTACTTAATCCAAGGCCTGTACCTTGTCCGGTAGGTTTAGTTGTAAAAAAGGGTTGAAATATTTTATCTTTATCAGCGTCGGGAATTCCAATTCCATTGTCGAATATTGAAATATAGACGGATTTATTATTTTTTTTTTATTTCAAAATTAATTTCAGGTAGGAAAGCTGCGTTTTCGGTTTTCATTTTTTGATTAAGGGCGTAAAAAGCGTTATTAAAAATATTTATTAAAACGCGGGATAAATCCTGAGGAATAACATTTATTTGAGGAATATCATCGGCTACTTTCTTTTTGATATTGCAGTTTAAGTTAGGAAAATTTGTGCTTATGCTATTGTAAGCCAGATTTAGAGATTGTTCACATAAGTATTTAATATCTGTCATTTGTTTTTCACCTTTTGACGATTTACTATGCATGAGCATTCCTTTAACGATGCGGTCAGCACGTTTTCCATGATCTTCGATTTTAGTAAGATTAATTTTAAGATCAGAGATTATTTTCAGCTGTTCATCACTGTTTGTTGTTAAAGTTATTTCGTCTGCCAGCTCTTTTGAAATAGAAGAGAAATTATTGATAAAATTTAATGGATTCTGAATTTCGTGTGCTATACCTGCAGTTATTTGTCCGAGTGAGGCCAATTTAGCCTGTTGCACCAATTGTTCCTGAGTTCTTTTTAATTCATTGAGTGTGTTTTCAAGGTCTTCATTCTTTAACCTCAAGTCATTGGTTCTGATTCGAACGAGTTCTTCTAATTCTTTTTGCTTTTCCCTGAGTTGATTGATGATCTGCTGATTCTGATTACGCAGACGTTTTAACATTACTTTGATAATGTCTTTTGTAATTTCCGGATGTTTATTTAGAACAGAATAAAAATCTTCTTGTTTAATATTTCCGATATCGGAAATTGTGAGAGTAGATACGGATAATGAACGAGGTTCATCGTCTAAAAGGGAAAATTCTCCGAAAAAATTACCGGAATTTAAGGTTGTAATTGTAAATTCATTATCATGCACCTTTACTTCTCCAGAAAAGATAACATACATACTGCTTCCCTTTTCACCTTGATTAATAATGTTGATGTCTGCCTGAAAATTACAAAAAATCATCTTTTTGCTTAATTCCTCAATTATTGGGGTAGGAAGACTTTTAAAAATCTCCACTTTCTTCAATACTTCTATAACAGCTTCAATAGGAATACCCTGAGTATACATACCCTTAACAATTTACTATCATTTGTAAATGTATTAGAAAAAAATTTAAATTTGAATCATGGCATTAAAAAATGTGCTTTTAGAACTTCAGGGAAACATACTTGATATGCTAAAAGAGAAATTACCATCTAATTTATACTATCATAATTACGAGCATACAATCGATGTAATGGAATCTGCTGAGCGAATTGCTAAGTCAGAAAACTCCACAGAGGATGAAATCCTTCTAATTAAAACTGCAGCCGTATTTCACGATGTTGGTTATATTGTTTCAAGGGAAAATCATGAACAAAAAAGTTGTATGCTGGCCAGTGAAATGCTTTTGGAGAAAGGTGTTGAAAAGAATATTATTGAAAAAATATGTGAGCTAATATTAGCAACTAAATTTCCTCATAAGCCAAAGAATAAATTAGGTGAAATCATTTGCGATGCCGATTTGGATTATCTTGGCAGGGACGATTATTTTCCTATTTCACGAAATTTATTTAAAGAGTTTATTGATTCCGGAATGATTAAAAACGAAGATGACTGGAAGAAAATGCAGATAAAGTTTCTTGAGACACATCATTATTTTACAAAAACATCCATTGAAAAGAGAAAGAAAAAGAAAGAAGAGCATTTGAAGAAAATAAAGGATAGTATTTAAAAAAAAATAAGCTTAGTAATTACAAAAGATTCAATATTTTGTAATATCAATCACGATTTTTTTTCCAAATGTAAAACCAGATATTAATGTGTGAAATCAAAAGTTGTTACCGCATTTATCATTACTGGTAAAGCACTCCAGGTTGAAATACTGTTGCGATGGCTAATTACAATATAATATAGTTGTCCGGCTTTTATTAAACCACCAAAAGTTACAATTAATTGTCCATTTGTTTGTAGAATCCCACTCTGATTTTCAACTTCCGTCTTTGTTACTGGATCCATCATACTAACTTTTATAGAATCAACATCTGTTGGATTTGGAGAATTACCTGTTACAAATAATATTCCTCCTGCTCCATTATTATCCATCAACCCATTTCCTCGATAGTATCCCTCAATAAACATTTTTAAATTTAAAATTAATCTTGCTTTTATTGTTAGGACTCCATCAATATTTGTAAAAAAATAATTGTTGCTAAAACCGCCAATTGATGAAATTGAATAAGCACCCGGCGGAGTTGCTTGAGTTGAAGTAGGAATAGCAATAGACTCGGTAATAGTAGACGGACTGTCAGAATATTTAAATCCGCTATACGAAACTGTAAAAGCAGGATCCGGATCACCAACATAACGCGATGTATCAACTGCTGTTGCAATAAGTTCGGAAGGAATAATCGTTAATGTTCCTAAACCATAAGTTATATCAAAATTTTCTGAAAGAAATGCACCTGGAACAATTATATGAGTCCCTTCTTCAAATCCCGTAATCAGGTTTATTGATCTGAGAGTTATTGTATCAAAAACAGGTGCAGAGACATCTGCAGAATCTACTATAATAACAACATTACTATTTGTACTGTCGTTAATATTCAAACTATTTGCTACTGCAGTTCCATTGATAACAATTCTTCCATTGACGACAGCACCTCCATTAATTACAATCCGGCCATTAACAACAGCACGACCATCAATCAGTGTTGCATTTGCTGAATCCAGCTGGTAATTGAATATTGATTTTGGAGAAACGTCTACAACAATTGTTGTATCATAATCCAATGAATTAGCTAAGGATCTATTTATAACAATTCTACCATTGGCAATGGATCTGCCACTTGAAAGAAACCCTATTCCGTCCAGATCAGAATTTATAACAATCCTTCCTCCAACTATTACTTGATCGTCGATAAATGCAACAGCAGTATCTAATGTTGAATTGTGAATTGCCCTTATTGAATTATTAAAATTACTTCGTTCTGCAATATCTATATTCTGATCATCATAAATATAATTAAAATGAATTTGACTTATTTTATCTCCATAGCTAAGTGTTGTATCTCTTGGATTAATTGAGATAGGCATTTTATTAACTACAAAAAGTCCGTCATTGAAAATATAATCAAATTGCTCAAGCAAAGCAAGGTCAGCAGGATCCAGTGGATCCAGTGGGTCGACGGAAGCACGAATTAAATAAAGTCCAATATCGCTTGTGCTAATTACAGGAGTAGTAATTTGCAAATTGTTTAGTCCAAGATTAACTAAGGAATATATTGTATTCTGATAAGGTACACCATCCACAAGAATTGTTGCAGAAAGTGAAGGAATTTTATCACCGAATTTTTTTGATTTATTATCCGCAGTTATTGAAATTACTTTACGAGTTGTCGGTAAGAAATATTTTGGTTCAGAGAATCCACCATCTGTTCCACTGGTTGATATGGGTGGATTATAAATCTGTACCGGCGGATTACCAGAAAAGACTGGAACTGTTGCAGTAATAGTTGTGGAATTTAATACAGTTGCAGAAATCTGTACGCCTCGCAGATAAAATTTTGAAGTTGATTTAAAATATTTCCCTTTGATGGTAACAATAAATGGCAATGTTCCAGGAATAATCAAAGGGTTTGTAATTAATTGAATTAAGATTGGTTTTGGAGAAACGAATTTCTGTAGTGCTGAATCCACTTGAATAAGACCAAATCCACTGGAATAATCAAAACCATTGGTCCCCATATCGATGGCAGTTGTACGAAATAAATTTCTAACACTATCAGGGTTTAAAATACCATTATAATATTTTTTTTTGGCTTCAATCATCAAAGCCGCAGCACCGGCTGCATGAGGCACTGCACATGACGTACCGAAAAAATTTGGAAATAAGTCTTCATCGATATTTAAACTATTGAAGTTAACCGTTGTATTGACACCATTAGGACCCACAAAATCAGGTTTTGTGCGAATAGAATTTTCAACTGTTGTTCCACCGGCAGAAGAGAAAGATGCAACTGTGGGAGGACTTACTCCAAACGCCGGAGTATTTGAATACAAGGCAGCACCAACAGCCATAGCACCTTTAGCATTCGCTTGCCCAACGAGTGTAGAAGTTCCTGCATTATGTTCATTGATTGTAAGATTTCCGCGGAAGACAATATATTTAAATCTAACATTACTATCCGTTGCTCTTTTTGTAATTAAAATATTTGCAGTAACATTTCCTAAAACAAAGAATTGCAAAATTTCGACAGGATCTTCACCTGTATTAACTCTGTTAAATCCGAAAAGTCTTTGTCCAGCATTATCAAGTAAGAAAATATCGAGATCATTTAAAGCGCCAGGTAGTTGCCCCAAAGAATAAATAGAATCATCCCATTGCAAGGCAATAGTATACAGTCCGGGGGTAAGTGAAACACTCTGCATAGAATCTCCTCCGCCAAAATTGTGGGCTTTACCGGAAAAGCCTGCTGGTGGATTCATCGGATTGAAAACACTTTCGTATGATCTTGCTCCAAAATTTCCGGCTGCAGAAAAATAAGATACACCCTGACTTTTTACAAAGTCTACAGCCTGAGAGACGACACCATCTTTAAAAAAAGGTTCATTGATAAAAGTAACATCATCGCCAATAACATTGCAGCCATTTTGTTGTAATTCTATTATTCCATCTGCAAAATCACCAGGTGTTACAAATCCAGTTCGAAAGGCAAGTTTCGCTTTAGGAGCAACATCATGAACAATTTGCAACATGGCTCTACCTTCATCAGTGCGCTCTCCATAAGGATAATCTGCAAATACTTCAACTGAATTTGTATTGTATGGATTCCCAATGCCTGACAGATCACCGTTATTGACATCTATTTGCGCATGATTTCCCGGCCGCAGATTATAGCTGTCAGAGAGAATACCAATTTTTACTCCTTCTCCTTCTACATTAAAAGCTTTTCGAGCACCGCTGGCATTGATTGAACTATCTCCCAGACTATAAGCAATTCCAGCGGCGAGTGAATTATTAATAGGTGGATTATAAGTACGAACAGTATTTATCACCGACGGCAAATTATTCAGAAGTAATAAATTATTAATTGGATAAAATCCCGTAATAATTAAAGTAACATCTCCATTTGCAAAAATATTTGTCATGCCATAAGCCGGTGTTTGAATCAGGGCTAAAACACTATCGTAATAATTGACATTCACAACAACTTCAATTAATATTGATCCCTGATTAATAAAATAATGAGTACTTGTTGTGTCTAAAATCGAATCCTGATGTAAATAAATTTGAGTGAGCTCAGAACTAATTACATCATTTACTTTTCCGGAATCAGAAGCTGGAACGGTAGGAATAATACAATCTATAATTGATATATGTGTAGTGGCAAATTTTGTGCAGCCTTGTGAATCATGCACACTGTATGTATAATTCGCTTCAGAAAGATTTGTTGTATCGCCAGTAAAATTAAATGGTGGCTTTCCTCCTTGTAAATAAGCATAAATTGAAATATCTGTGGATTCACCAATACAAAGTATCATAGTATCAGGTAAATTAAAAAACAACTGTCCGATAGTTGTTATACTCGATGTATCCTGGCAACCAACAGCATCAGTTACTGTATATAAATGGGTACCTCCATCTATACTATAGGTTCCTGTTCCTGAATATGGAGGAGTGCCATTGATAGCTGAAACTTCAATACTATTTTGTCTATTAATACATTCATCAGGGATTAATTCGATAGCAGATGCAATGACTGCCGGATGAACTAATACATGAATAGTGTCTACAGAAATACAGCCTGTATTTATTTGAGTAACAAGAACAGAATATTTAAAATCCGTTAGATTATTTGTATTCGGAAGTATATTTACAGCAGGCGTATTTACATTTTCCGGGAGGCCAGTATTAAGTCCTCCTGATCCAGACCAAACATAATTTGAAGCAACAAAACCTGAGGCAGCAGAAAGTGTAATTCCATTGCCAGAACAAATAATTGTATCTGGTGCAGAAATAACCACATCACCCGGGCTGGTAACATTTACTATTAACTGGCTTGAAATGCTACAGCCGCTAATATTTGTACCTGTGACAGTATAGGTAACATTTCCCGGCGTGAGTGGAGCATTTATGTTAACAGGATTTGTTGATCCTACTATCGTACCGGAAGATGACCAACTATAAGAAATAAAATTTGTCGGAGGAAAAGAAGAAACTGCTTCTGAAATCGTAACATCATAATCTTGGGATTCGCCGAATGTACTGGAAGAAGCTCTGCAAGCTTGTGAATTCAGAAGTGGGAAATCATTTCCACCAATTATACGCATATGGGTTAATCCATTATAAGCCGTTGCAGGTATATTGAAAGAAATTGAAATTGTACCATTAGTGCCGGCATTTGTCGAAGCACCTAAAAATTCAAGAGTATCATAGGTACCGTTATGATTGTAATCAATCCATGCACCAAAATACTGATTGTTATCGGGGCCAAAAGTGAGGGTTAAAAAATATAGTGTTCCAACGGAAAGGGTGGTAGTCTGGCTGCCACCACCATTAAAATATCGATAATTGGATGCTCCTCCACAAATTGTTCCTGTATTATTATTAAGTAAATTTAAAACAACATGTGAAATATAATCCCCGACGCAGGGTGCTGTGTGATCAGAAGTACAATAGGAAGAAGCAGCAGGAGCAACAGGTGGTATTTCAAGAGCTGATAATGTAATTGGAATTCCTGTACAAACACTTAATGGGTTTGAAGTAACCCATGGAGTTAATAGATAGTTATCTTTATATACGGTGCCTGTAAACTGTACAAAATCGCCACCACCAATTACATCAGCATTAACAGTCCATGTAACTGTGGCATTTGATGGAGTTGCGGCGGGTATTGTTCCAGTCCATAAATTACCAAAAGTATTAATCATAGATACTGGTGAACCGGCTCCGGCAATGCCGTTGAAAAAATAATAAAGTAAAACAAGAGACATTGGTTGTACGCTGGGAAGAATTGTTGCCTGCACACTATGACTCACGGCAATGCATTGACCTGTTAAAGGAGTAAGTGCAACACTTTGAATAGTTATACCTGCATAAATAAAATTACCCTCATGAGCGCCGATATCGGGAGTTGTACTATTACGTGTCGTTCCAAAAAAGTCATCCAAAACTGAGAGAAAAGGAATAGTTCCGCCATGAGATTCTACAAATGTAGGATAGGATGTACTTACTTTCAAAAAATCAGCGGAAGTATTTGAAGTACTTTGAAAATTAACATTTTCTGTTTTCGAATCTGCTTCACGTGCAGATGTTACGTGAGTTTTAAAATCTGCCAGTGTTGCAAAAACAGAAGAACCATTGTAGTAAATAGGATGACTAGATGATGGTATTCCTGAATAAAAAATGTTTCTATTTGAACCCATGTTGTAACTAGTTAAAGAGGAAGAAACTCGTCTTAGTGCAGTTGCGCATGCGGAAATTACACCACCTCCGGGTACAGTTAGATTATCAATAATGTTATTCAATAAATATATATTAGGTGTGTTTGTAGAAATATTTATTCCACTTGTTCCGAAATTTGAACTTGCACCTGAGCCAGCTAAACGAATTGTATTATAAAAAAGAGTAGCTCCACTACCTCCTGAAACTTCAATACCAGCTAAGGAAGTAGCAGTAGTTAGATTTGAAGCACCTACATCAATACCAATTAAATTATTATAAACATGACTAGTAGTTCCTCCAGAAACTATAATTCCTTTAGCTGAATTTGTTCCCCCCGGTAAAATATTACTAATTTTATTTTTAGAAATAAATACTGTACCACCGGTACCTGAAGTAATTGCACTTACATTTGCATTTACGCCAGTTGCACTATAAATACTATCAATTTGATTGGATGTAACAGTTCTGGTACTAGAAGATGAAGTACTTTGATTTAGTGCTTGCACAAGGTGAATAGATCCATTGGAATTTGTTCCATTTACAAAAAGTTTATGGACTTGGTTTCCAACTATCGTTTCGCTGGAGGGTGAACTTGTTTGATTTATTCCAATAACAGTTGCAATAGCAGATGGACCCATATTGGTAATTCCATTGTTGTAGAGATTATTATTATTTATAGTATAAGTGCTAGCACTACCTGCCCCAGTAATACAATGAAAAGTACTACTGATAGTACCACCTGACATTGAATTATTCATAATAGTATTAGAATTAACGGTAGAATTGCCTGCAGCTCCATATGAAATTAGCGACACAGTACCTGTACCACTTTTTACATTTCCGCTAATAAAATTTCCAATTACAGAAAGTACTGACGGAGATCCTGAATTTATAATTCCATTAAACAAACCATTGCTGGATATATTGTTATTTAATATATGATTGTTGTTAATGTTTATTGTCGATATTCCGCCAGGTAAATTTGTAATACCGGCAAATACACCTGATGTAACAACATTAAATGCACAATTCTGTATGTAATTATCTTCAATAGTAATATTTTCAGGATTGGCGACAGTGCCATCAACCATTTGACAATATATACCTCTGGTTGGAGCAGAAGCAGAATTACTTGTTAACGAAATTGTATTATTAGTTACTGTAGCATCTTGTCCTGAAAATATATTAATACCAGTAACACCATTTGTTGATCCAATACCACCACTCAACGTGTTTTGAATAATTTTTATATTTTTTTGGTATTGAAGATAGATAACATAAGCCGCAGTATTTGATCCACCAAAATTAGTTATCGTATTTCCTTGTGAAATTTTACCAATTTCATTAAGACTATCGTTGAGAGAATAACTACCAGAAATATTAGGATTTCCAACAAACTCTATAGGTGTATAGGCATTTAATATTGTATTTGATAAAATTTTATTATTACCATTTCGCGAACTGTCAACTTCTGCAGCTGAGGAAGGCCCTGAATAAGTAAAAGCTATAAGTGGATTTGTCCCATGGTTAGCAGAATAAAAACCTTTAGATGTTCCAACACTATTTTGAAGAGTAATATTACAATTTTTAATCACATTATAATTCGCTCCATTGTTACCATCACATTTAAGTAAGGCTATACCCCACTCCATTACAGAAAGACCGCTGATGTTAGAAGCACTCTCACGAAAATCTATTCCATCGATAGTTAGATAGTCTGCTCCTATAATTTTTAATATTGCATCTGCATTTGATGAGTTTCCAGTCCAAGATGTAATTATTGGATTAATCCCAGCTCCTGATTTTTGAATAACAACAGTTTTTGAAGCATTTGTTTGTAGTGATGGAGTAAGTCCGCACATGTTAATTGCATACCCACCCAATGGTCCTGTTTCTGTATAACCTGCCAGAATATTGAAAGTTACTGGACCGGAAACTCCATTGTGGTTTAGAAAATAAATTGCAGAATCAAGGGTATTGAAAGCACATGTAGGATCCGGAATGGTATATATTCCTGAAAGAGGAGTGGAATTACTTTT
>JANLOW010000207.1:0-5569 GCA_031366785.1 Bacteroidota bacterium
GTTGAAGCTCTTCATAAGCATCTTCATATGTTTTTTTCTTTTCCATAGTCATTTTTTATTTTCTACGGTACTAATAACAATACCTTCGGCAAGTTGAGTTTCTATTTGTATTCCTTTTTTTAATTCAGAAGAATTAGTTATTGCTTTTCCATTAAGCCTGGTAATCGAATAACCTCTCATTAAAGTGTTAACAGGATCGAGAAGAGTAATTTTTTCATAAAGATGATCAATTATTTCGTTATTTCTTTTAATCTGAGAAGATACCACTGATAATTTTATACTTTGTTCTGACAATAAATTTCTTTTCGATAAAAAGTGCAATTCAATTTTTTGTTTTATTTCAATTATTTTTCTGTTTAATTCCAATAAAAATTCAGAGTGTTTAGTATATCTATGTACATTAAGTATTGTAATGGCGGATTGTTTGATGTTTTGCCTCTGCAATGAAAAAAATTCTCTCATATTAGAAGGTAGTCCTGCCATTAATTTTTTTAGTAAAAATCCCTGACTGTTAATTTGATTTCTCACAAGAAGACAAAATCGTTCCGATTGAGTTGATAAGTATTGTTTCTTATCACTTAAAAAAGTTTTCGATAAATCCTTAAGGCTCCCAATTTGCTCTGTCAGATACAATACTTGAGCATCAAATTTTTCAAGTATAAATGTAGCGGCTGCAGTAGGAGTGATACAGTTTTTAAAAGCGACCATTTCTGCAACTGTTTCATTGGATGCATGACCGATCCCTGTAATGATGGGTAAAGGCGACCGGGCTATTGTTGCAGATAAAGTATATTCATCATAGCAAGCAAGGCCTGCATCACCGGCCCCGCCACGAATAATTGCAATTGCATCAAATTTTTCTTTTTCCGAATAAATCTTGTTTAGTGCTTTAATAATCGTTGGGACAGCATTTTCTCCTTGAAGAACTGCTTCAAACAATTTATAATTAATTGAATAATGAAGACGATGATTTAATATGGTACTTATAAAATCCTGATAACCTCTGCTGGTCAAAACTGAAATAAGAGCGATTCGCTGTGGAAGTATCGGAAGTTTTAAACTTCGGTTTAAATTAAATAATCCTTCTTTTTTAAGTCGTGAAATAGATTCGTTTTTCATTCTTGCCATTTCTCCAAGGGTAAACGAGGGCTCAATGTCTGACACTGTAAGTGAAAGGCCATGCAATGGATGAAAGTTAACTGTGCATTGAAGCAAAACTTTCATTCCGGCAGCTAAAGTGGTATTCGTAACAACTTTAAATTTTTCACTAATAAAATTATATTTATCGGACCATATTATTCCACGCTGCTGAGCTACAATTGCAGTTTCATTTTTATCGATTAATTCCAGATAACAATGTCCGCTTTGGGCGTGCAGGCTTATACGCGACAATTCACAACGTACCCAATAGAACCGATTTGCATAGGTTTTCAGCAAAACCGATTGTACGCTTTGCATTACCTCATAAAGACTAAAAGTTTTTTGTGTGATTGCTATACTATCCGGTTCCATCCGTTCAAATATAATTTTTTCTACTATTCCTTTCTAAAAAACAATTTCATTTAAATAATCTGGAAAACTATTAAACCAATCTGTTATTTAACCAAAAAGGATTATTGATAGCGTTACTCATTAAAAGGCTTAAAAAAACAATAATTTGAATTGAAATACTTATTTATTGCTTATAAAAGAATATATCACCTATTAATTAGAAAACTTACCCATTAAAATGATCTGGAAACCAAATTTTTAATAAATATGATTGTATTTTTATTACATTGTATATTAACTTTGTGGAATAATCCTCGAAATAGCCATTAACTCATAAAATTAACCATGAATATTAAATCTCTTTATAAATTGCTGGTTCTTTCTATTGGCTTTTCGTTCAATGTTTATAATAATTCAGCATTTGCTATTGCCTCAGAACCTACTGTTCAAACGTTTTCATTAAGTGCTAGTCCTGGCAGTTGTAGTGAAATTGACCTTGTTTTTTTACCGGGTGATGGCTCGAAAAGAATCATAATTTGTTCCCCGGATGTCCCTGTAAGCATGCTTCCACAAGATGGAGTGGGTTATACAGCTGGTTCCATTTTTAAAACAGGAAGTAATTTGGGTAATAATAATTTTGTAGTATACAATGCTGGAGGAACTTCAATTACTATAACGGGACTTGATGGAGGTACTGAATACTTTTTTGCAATCTTTGAATTGAATGGAAATGGTAATAATTCGAATTATTTACTTCCGGGATATTTAGAAGCTAATACCATAGCACCTGGTTTTACAATGTCACTTTCTTCTACTTCTGGTGATATGTGTTCCGGTGATTCTGTAAGACTTGAAGTTCATGGAGCAGATACTTATGAATGGTCTCCTTCCGGAAGTTTGTCATCAAATACGGATCCAAGTGTTTGGGCAAAACCAACTTCAACAACTCAATATACTGTTGATGGTGCTGATAATTCCGGTTGTATAGACAGAAAAACTATTACAATAACTGTCTATTCTAAGCCTAATGTATCTCTTGGTAATTTTCCTGATTTATGTATCGACGATTCTCGAATTTCTTTAAACTCAGGTTCCCCATCCGGAGGAAATTATTCCGGTGATGGTGTTTCCGGTACCCACTTCTACCCAAATAATGCAGGGGTCGGACGTCATATAATTTCATATACTTATTCTGATATTCATGGTTGCTCATCAAGTGATACTTCTTCAATTCTTGTATCAGATATTCCTGAAGTAATTTTTTCGTCTTTAAGTGATGTTTGTGTTGTTGCTCCCACTTTTACTTTAAACGGAGGCAGTCCGTCAGGAGGAACATATACAGGAACTGGTGTTTCTTCCGGACAATTCAGTCCCGGTTTAGCCGGTGTTGGTCAACATGAAATAACTTATTCTTTTACTAATAGTTCCGGTTGTTCGAAATCGGCAAGTAGAACTATTCGTGTACGTGCATTGCCGACAGTAACTTTTGCTACACTTCCTTCTGTATGTCTTAATACTCCTGTATTTAATTTGACAGGAGGTTCACCTTCGGGTGGCCACTACACTGGAATAGGAGTTAATAATTCACAATTTTCTCCTCTGGTTTCAGGTGCCGGTACTTTTTTAATTAATTATTCATATACAGATTCCTTCAACTGTAGTTCACAAGATACTTCTTACATTACTGTACGAACACTCCCTGCCGTAAGCTTTACACCAATTTCTTCTGTTTGTCAAAACACAGGCCCTGTAACTCTTTCAGGAGGCTCTCCTGCCGGTGGTTCTTATAGCGGACAGGCAGTTGGAAGTAGTAAATTTTATACGGGTATTGCAGGCCCCGGTCAGCATACGATTGTTTATACATATTCAAATATTTATAATTGTAGCAATACTGCAACTCAAACAATAACAGTAAACGAAGCACCTAATCCAAATCTTGGAAAAGACACACTTGTTTGCTCAAGTGCACGTACCGTTTTAAATGCCGGAAGTTTTAATGCTTATACATGGTCAACAGGTGCACATACTCAAACAATTTCAGTAGATTCTACGGGTAAAGGCTTAGGCACTTTTGCTTATTCAATAATCGTTACAAACAGTTTTAGTTGCGTTAATAAAGATACTATACTTGTTACTTTTGATCAATGTAACGGTATTAATGATTTGAATTTTACTAATTATGATTTTTCTGTTTTTCCAAATCCATTTTCTTCAGTGTTTACAATTATAGCTAAGGATGGCAGCGATATTTATCTTTTTGATAGTAAGGGTGCATTAATTATGGAAAATAAAAACTCTCCCTCTGTGTTTTCTTTTGGCGAGGAACTTCCTTCCGGTTGTTATTTTATTCAAATAAGAAATAAGTATTTCAACCAATATAAACTAATAGTAAAAAATTAGATAAAAAATATTTTTTTGATAATTAAAAACCTGATTTTCTGCTTATCATCAGATCGTAAAATTATTGTTAAGTTTTTATTTTAATGTCCGATTTAGGAATTGTAAATTAAAATATTTTCTAAAATCAATAGAACACCTGTTAGCATATTGGAATACTAAAACCGACATTTTAAATATCAGGTTTAAGTGTTGATAAAATTTTGGATCAGAAAAAAATCGACTTGATTTAATCCTTTCTCCCTTTATCTTTGTACTTCTGAAGCTTAAAAAATGCTCAAACTAAAATTAACAGATCAGGAACAATTGCTAATGAAGAAAGTTTGTGAATTGCAACTAAATTCATTTACACGAATTCTTAACGGTCAACAGAAGATGGAAATTAAGGAAAAACTTATTGAAAACCATGTCACCGAATCTGAACTAAACAGCATGATTAAAGATGTTGTTCGCCAGTATCACGATATCCAGCATACTCCGGGATCACTCTTTCAGGTGCATTCTGACTTACTTGGAAATTTTCGGGAAGCACTGGATTTTAATTCCAATTCTTTAGCTGATTTTTCTATCCTTATTCCTTCAATGCTCAAAAGACTCGACCTCGCTATTTATATTTTTAATAACAGGAATTGATTCTTTAATTCCAAATGAAAAAAATATTAACAGTGTTGTTCTGTTTTTTTTCTGTGTTCATTAAAGCTCAAAGTGGATTCACCCGTAATATATCTATTCCTGTAAATAACAATGGCCCATTAGATGTCGCATGGGCTGGCGGAATAAATTTTCCTTTATTTTCTGAAATTGATCTTAACAATGACAACAATCCTGATCTTTTTGTATTTGATCGAAGCAATAATAAAATTCTAACATTCATTAATAATGGCGGATCCGGCGTTCACTGTTGGGAGTATGCTCCACAATATGAAAGTTCTTTTCCATTAATCAATGGATGGGCTTTTTTGTACGATTATAATTGCGATAACAAGCCGGACCTTTTTTGCACTAATTATTTTAATAATGGCATTACTGCTTATCGAAATAATTCTCAGGGAGGAAATTTATCTTTCACATTGGTTGATTCAACCATTGGTTATTTTTTTAACAGTCAATATATACCGAATATAATTGCTAGCGGATATCTCGTTCCGGCCTTCGATGACATTGACGGTGATGGCGACATGGATATTCTCGGATTACAGTTTCAATGCGTTGGCGGTTTCGCATATTATAAAAATATGTCTATGGAACATTTCGGTAATTGCGATTCATTAAATGATTATTTACTTATTTCAAATGTTTGGGGTGACTTCACATTAAGAGCAGGTTTATACAATAATGTTGTTGTCGGATCCTTCAATGTAAATTGTTTTCAAATAGATGATCCGGGCTTATCTTATGAAATAGCACGACGCGACGATACTTATGCAGGGATCAATTTATTTGATATTGACGGCGATGGAGATAAAGATGCTATTATCGGTGATTCACAGGCTGATAACAGTCTATTAGTTATTAATGGTGGAAACACCTCACATGCAACAATGGTTTCCCAAGACACGCTTTTTCCATCATACAATGTACCTGTTAAAATACAGTCCTTTGCTTCTCACGCTTTTTTAGATGCGGATAATGATGGTATTAAAGATCTAATAGTTTCTCAAAGAGAATATGAGAATAATAA
>JANLOW010000391.1:0-3685 GCA_031366785.1 Bacteroidota bacterium
CCGGAGGAACCGGAACATATAATTATGTTTGGAATAATGTTATTGGTAATAGTCCATCCGGAAATGGATTGCCTCCGGGAAACTATTTTGTAATTATTACGGATCAAAAGGGTTGTTCAGATTCTTCAAACTCTTTAGTTACAGAACCGCCAATCCTAAGTGCAATAATAAACAATCAGACAAACGTAACATGTTTTGGCGGCAATAATGGTTCAGCAACTATCACTGTAAATGGAGGAACTCCTCCTTATACATACAATTGGAATATCCCCGGAGAGACTGCATCAACGATTTCAAATTTAACAGCCGGTAACTATACGGTAACGGTAACTGATGCAACAGGGTGTACTACAACAACCGGTGTAATTATAAATCAGCCTGCTGAATTAGTTGTATTAACTTCTTCCACGCCGGGATCATGTAATTTACCAAATGGAATTGCATCAGTCAATATTTCCGGTGGTACTTCACCTTTTTCATATTTGTGGAGTCAAACAGGTGATACAATTTCATCAATCAGCGGATTATCTTCAGGAAATTATACTGTAAACGTCATCGATAATAATGGTTGCCAAAAATCAGCAGCTGTCAGTGTCTCCAACACAGGAATGTTCAGTGCAAATATTTCATCAATCAAAGATGTTTCATGTAATAATGGAAACGATGGTTCAGCAATTGTAAATGTAATAAACGGCACGCAACCTTACTCTTATAATTGGCAGCCGAAAGGAGGATCATTTCCTCTTTCATCGGGTTTAAATGCCGGAAACTATACTGTTACTGTTACTGATGCAAGTAATTGTACAATGAATCTTTCAGCAACCGTTAGTGAACCCCCATCATTATCAGCCGTTGTTTCAACTACACATGTTAAATGTTCCGGACAAAAAAACGGTACGGCTAAAGTGAGTGCTACCGGAGGAACCGGAGTTTTTACTTATCAATGGCTGCCGAGTGGAATGAATACTCCTTCTATTGGGTCTCTGGATGGCGGTAATTATAGTGTCAATGTCATGGATGGAAATAATTGTATTATTTCTAAACAATTTATCATCAACGAACCTCCTCCTATTATTTTAAATACAAGTACAACAAAAGCAGGTTGTACATTATCGAATGGAAGTGCTTCAGTAAATGTTTCCGGTGGAACAATGCCATTTACTTATTTATGGAGCCCCGGCGGTTCACAGTCAAGCTCAATAAATGGAATTGCTGCAGGATCCTATTTAATAACAGTCACCGATTCCAATAGTTGTAGTTCTACTGTTACTGCTTCGGTAAGTAATACAACAGGTCCGGCAGCATCTCTTCTTACATCAACACCTGCCAATTGTTATAAAGAAAAAAGCGGGAAAGCGGAAATAAAAATAAATGGAGGCGTTTCTCCTTATTCTATTAGCTGGTTCCCAACAGGTGGAAGTTCTTTGATTTCCGACAGCCTATTAGCAGGAAGTTATTCTGTCTCTGTGCGTGATGCTAATAATTGTCTTACTACAATTCCTGTAACAATAAGTGAGCCTCCACAATTAAAATCTTCAATTACTCCTACATTGCCATTATGTAATGGTGGTAGTGATGGTTCTGCTATTGCAATTATTAATGGTGGTATTGCTCCTTATACTTATTCCTGGTCGACAGGCGATTCTACTTCATTAGCAAGAGGGTTATCTAAAGGAACATATAGTTTAAATGTTCAAGATGCTCATGGATGTATTACTTCCTTTAGCACAATAATAAATGAACCAACACCAACTAAATTACAATTATATATTGCACCCGTAAGTTGCTTCGGCCGAAAAGATGGTTTTGCTGCCGTATTAGCTTCAGGCGGAACACCGGGATATTCATATTTATGGTCAAACGGTTATACGTATAATTCAGGCACCAATTTTTTTGCAGGCAACTATACGATTACCGTTACGGATGCACATGGTTGCGCAAAAGATTCATCAGTAAACATAAAAGAACCTACACAAGTTATTTTATCTGTTACAGCAACTAATGAAAGTTGCAGAGACCTTAATGACGGACAGGCTACAGTAAATGCCTCCGGTGGTATTCCTCCTTACACATTTTTATGGTGGCCTGTTGGCGGGAATAATCCTACAGCAACTAATCTTCCCCGTGGAGATTATGATATTATAGTTGAAGACCAAAATGGATGCCGTCAGAAAATTAATGCAAATATCGGTTCGCCACCGCCAATTCGCCTCTCAACTATTAACACGAATGTAAAATGTTATGGGGGTAATAACGCTACGGCACAAGCGACCATTTCCGGAGGAACACCACCTTATTCTTATTTCTGGAGTAGCGGAAGTACTAGCAACGTAGCTTCGAGTCTTCAGGCAGGATCTTATACAGTAGTAATTACTGATAATAATTCCTGTACTTCTGAAGCAACGATAATAGTAAATGAACCACCGGCGATTATTCCTACTGTACAAATATCCGGTCCAATCTGTATTGGACAAAGCGCAACTTTAACAGCAGCATGTACAGGTGGTACACCGGGATATACTTATACGTGGAATAATGGATCTCATAATGTTCAGCAAATAGTAAATCCTGCATCAACCAGTAATTATTCAGTGACAGTTACAGATACACTGGGCTGTTCATCATCGCCGACAATTGCAACTGTAACAGTAAATCCCGGTTTACTTGCTTTATCCAGTGGCCCAGATACAATTTGCGAAGGCACATTTGCAACATTACTTGCATTCTGTTCCGGTGGAAACGGCGGCCCGTATACTTATACTTGGGATAATGGAGCTACAGGTAATTTAATTACAATTGCTCCTTCCGTCACCGGTAATTATACTGTGACAGTTGCAGACAATTGTGGTTCTCCGTCTATTAGCACGACAGTAACTGTTGTTGTAATTCCTAATCCGGTTGTAAATTTTATTCCGAATCTTTTTATGGGTTGCCAGCCATTAGAAGTTTTTTTTAATGACCAAAGCGATCCTGATGCCACTGAATTCTATTGGAATTTTGGTGACGGAAGTTCTGATACTTCCAAAAATCCTTCACACATTTATTTAGATGCCGGAAGCTTTACTGTTAATCATTTAGTAAAAACTGATCGCGGATGTTTAGGTAAAATTGTCATTCCTTCTGCTATAATAGTTTATCCTGTTCCTGTTGCAAATTTTTCAAATGTTCCGGAAAGTGCATCCATTCATAATCCAACAATTGCTTTCATCGACGGAAGTACGAATACAGCAAAATGGGAATGGGATTTCGGTGATAACAGCGGAACCGTATTAAGTAAAAATACAGAACATACATACAGAGATACGGGTACTTATATAGTTCGTTTAATTACTACCAGTGACAAAGGATGTATCGACACTGTTTACAAGAGAGTAATTGTAAAAGAAGAATTCGCTTTTTATATTCCAAATGCATTTACACCTAACAACGATGGAGTTAATGATCATTTTGTTACGTTAGGATTAGGAATTAAAAAATTTGAAATGAACATTTATGATCGTTGGGGTTTAAAAATCTTTTATTCATCAGACATAAAAAAAGGTTGGGATGGTAAAGTACAGGATAATGAAACGCCGTGTCAAATGGATGTATACGTTTATAAGATCGATATTTTAGATCTTCAGGGAGTTGAACATAATTACGTCGGACGCATCAGCCTTGTCCGATAATACTGAAATCTATTTAC
>JANLOW010000393.1:0-4955 GCA_031366785.1 Bacteroidota bacterium
TATGAGCTACGATAATTATCGCCCGACAGGATATCGTTTTTTGCCGGAAGTCGTAAAAAATTTACTGATCATAAACGTGATCATGTATCTTGCTACACAGCTCTTGTTAAGCCGTGGCATTGACTTAACAGACATTTTAGGTCTTCATTATTTTGCTTCTGAAAAATTCCGCATATACCAGATTGTGACTTATATGTTTATGCATGACAGCCATAGTTTTATGCATATATTTCTTAATATGCTAGCCTTGTATATGTTCGGTAGCGTTGTTGAAAATGTTTGGGGTGGAAAAAAATTTCTAACATTTTATTTATTGACCGGTTTCGGTGCCGCCATTGCCCATTATGCTATTGTATATTTTCAGATGCAGCCAAGTATAACTTTCTTTAATGATTACATAAATTCGGCTGACCTTAATCAAATGTATGCCCTCGTTAATTCAGATGCTTATGGTTCAAGTTTTGGGCCGGATTTCAGGGAACTACTTCAGACTAATCCTACACAAGCTTTGGAAGTAAGTATTGACTTTGCAAAACAATTCCGAAATGAACTTCTTAATGCTCCTGTTGTTATAGGCGCTTCAGGAGCTGTTTACGGCGTATTACTTGCTTATGGTATGCTTTTTCCTAACAGCTTACTTTATTTGTTTTTTGCAATCCCCGTTAAGGCAAAATACGTTGTTATTTTATATGGAATTATAGAATTATTTTCAGGTATATCGGGCGGCGATAATGTTGCTCACTTTGCACATTTAGGAGGACTGGTTACCGGAATTATTATTATTTTATATTGGAAACAAAAAGACAAACGAAAGCGAAATGATTATTTCAATTAAAATGCAATTTAAAATAGCATGACTTCTTTTAGCGAAAACATCCGCTCACATATTCGAATTTCTGACACATTACAGCGACTGCTAATACTTAACGTTGCTGTTTTTCTTGTCATCCGTATAGTAAATGCCGTGTCCGGGTTATTTCTTAATCCGATTCTCAGTTTCGAAAATGTTTCAACTTTTTTTGCAATACCAGCCAATCTATCCAAATTAATTTCAAAACCCTGGACAGTTTTTACCTACATGTTTTTTCATTGGGATGTAATGCATATTTTTTTCAATATGTTATGGCTATATTGGATGGGAAAAATTTTTCAGGAATATCTGGGAAATAAAAAGCTATTAAATACATACTTAGCCGGCGGTTTTATTGGAGCTTTATTTTTTATCGCAGCCTATAACATTTTTCCATTGTTTTCAAATTCATTGCATGGAGCCTTTGCTCTTGGAGCCTCAGCAAGCGTTCTGGCAATAACTGTTGCAACAGCTACACTTTTACCGGAGTATCCTATTCAATTACTATTTTTCGGAGTTGTAAGATTGAAATGGATAGCTGTTATTACTATACTACTTGATTTAATAAATATTAGCGGAGATAATGCCGGAGGTCATATTGCCCATCTTGGAGGTGCATTTTATGGTTTCATTTATATCCGAAGTCTTCAAAAAGGAACAGATCTTACAGCATGGCTTACTCGTTTGTTTGATCGTTTATCTCCATCAAAAAAAATGAAAGTTGCTCATCGACAGAAAAAACATGACGAAGATTTTAATATTACAAAAAAAGCAAAACAAGAACAAATGGATGATATACTCGATAAAATAAGCAAATCAGGATACGGAAGTTTAACTCAGGAAGAAAAAAACTTCTTGTTCAAGATGAGCAAAGAAAATTAATTGATTTGTTTATTATTTAAAGAAGAAAGTAAAAAAATCAAACCATTAACAAATAAAATGATAGTAAAAAAAATAATGTGGGTGTTGAATATCTTTGCAGCTATTGCACTTACATTGTCTTTTCTTGCCGCCTTGATCAGTCCGGAAACATTATGGTGGCTCGCTTTGTTTGGACTTGGATTTGAAATACTTTTTATAATAAATTTTTTATTTATTATATATTGGATCATTGTTAAAAATAAACGATTTTTTCTTTCACTCATTTTAGTATTACTTGGTATTAGTAAAATATTTGGAATCGTTCAACTTAATTTCTCCCCGCAAAAAGAAGATGTATTAAAAGATAAAGGATACATTAAAGTAATGACGTTCAATGTACGATTGTTTGATCTTTATAATTGGTTTCACAATACCGAGACGAGGCAACAAATCTTTGAGTTTTTAAGTAAAGAATCACCCGATATAATTTGTTTTCAGGAATTTTATACCTCCGATAAAAAAAATCCGTCTTTCAGAAATGAAGATACCCTAAAATACTATTTACAGGCAAAATTTGCTCAACTGGAATATACAGTAAGCTTACATAATACAGATCATTGGGGAATTGCCACTTTCAGTAAATATCCAATCATTAATAAAGAAGCAAAACATTTCGCAAAACGAGGTGGAAATATTTTTATTACCAGCGATATTAAAATCGGTAATGATACTATTCGAGTAATAAATACACATCTTGAAAGCATACATTTTGGATGGTCTGATTATAAATTTATTCAAAACCTGAATAATGATGATGTTGAACAAGATGAGTTAAAAGGAAGTCTTAATATACTTCGCCGCTTACGAAAAGCTTTTATTAAAAGAGCTACCCAAGTGGATGTCTTGCACGATTCAATAGCAGCAAGTCCTTATCCGATTATTGTTTGTGGAGATTTTAATGACACCCCTTCCTCCTATACGTATGCTATTTTAGCAGATGATCTCACAGACGCATTTAGAGAAAGCGGAAGTGGAATGGGAAAAACATATTCAGGACCTTTTCCATCTTTTCGGATTGATTATATTTTTCATGACAAAAGAATGTCTTCTTCTGCCTATAGAACTATTAGAGAAAAACTATCTGATCACTATCCGGTTTCTTGTATGATTAAAGTAATTAAATAATATTAAATTTTGTTTAACAAATATTTGATTTTCTTAAACAAAAATGTATTTTTACAACGCAAAATTATTGACATCTTTAATAAATATAAAATGAAAAGAATAATAATAAATACTTTTTTTGCCTCACTTTTGTTATTGTCCCTGAGTAATCAAGGTCAAACAACCAGACTTCAGGCCATTCATAATTGTCCGGATACTATTGTTGATACAGTAGATGTGTATTTAGATAATACATTACTAATACCCGGCTTTGCTTTTCAAAATGCTACTCCTTTCATTGATGCTCCGGCAGGTTTATCTTTTGATCTAGTACTTACTTCCTTTGGAAAAGGAGATACAATAAATCCTCTTTTTCGAAAAACATTTTTTTTAGCCGACTCCATTACATATGTAATCGTTGCAAGCGGTGAAGTTGGTAATCCCGGAATTAATGGCTTTGATCTTCGAACCTATACCGGACAAGAAACTTCAACAAATTCGGGTTTTACCGAGGTCAGTTTAAAATTTATTCATGGTGTTTATGATGCTCCGATGATTGATGTTTTTGAGCAAGTGGTAAATGAAGCAGAAATTTTTTCAAATATAAGTTTCGGGCAAGACAGCGGCTATGTAGATTTAGATGCAACTGATTTAGGTTTTCAGATAAAAACTCAAAACGGACAAGTTATTGGAGAATATGATGCGAATTTTATTCCTTTTGAAGACAGTGCAATTATTGTTTTGACTACTGGTTTTTTAGATACCACCGGTTCTGCAGGCATTGAACCTTTTGGCTTAATTGCTGTTTTAGCCAATGGAAATGTAATTCATCTGCCTTCAAAATTAATTACTCCTGCTCACATTCAAGTCATACACAATTGTGCTGCAACTGATGTTGCATCTGTAGATGTTTGGTTAAATGCCGGCCCTCAGCCCTTAATTGATAATTTTAATTTCAGAACTGCAACTCCATTTATAGATGCACCGGCAGGTACCTTCTTTGATATTTCTATTTGTCTGCCGAATAGTACAGATACATCTTCTGCCTTATACCGACAAAGTTTTATTTTAGAGAGTAATAAAACCTACATAATTATAGCCTCAGGTATTGCCGGTTCAGGTTCTTATAATCCGATGGTTCCTTTTACATTGGATGTAATTCCTGATGCACGTCAAGTCGCTGATATTTCTTCTAATGTTGATGTGGTAGTTTGGCATGGTTCGACAGATGCTCCTTATGTTGATGTAGCTGAAACACAAATAGGCGCCGGAACAATTGTTGACAATATCTCTTACGGAACTTATCAAGGTTATTTAGGTTTACCGCCTCAGGATTATGATTTAACTATTCAGGATTCTTCCGGTACAATAAATTTAATAAGTTACGATGGTAATCTCACTTCATTCACCGGGCAAGCTATCACTATCCTTGCAAGCGGATTTCTTAATCCTGCAAATAATAATAACGGACCAGATTTTGGTTTATGGGTTGCAACTGTAGCCGGAGGAAATCTGATACCATTAAGTGTAATATTAGGTATTGATGAATTCAATAATGAAACTGAAATATCATTATTCCCGAATCCATCTCAGGAAGAAATAAAACTAAGCAGTGAATTTTCAAACAGTAAATATTCTATCTACAATATGAATGGTCAGGTCGTTAAGTCAGGTCAATTTGAAAACTCTTCATCTCAAAATATTAATGTTTCTAACTTAAGTAAAGGAATTTATCAGATTCAAATAAGTATTGGCAATAAGCAAATAAAAAAATTGTTTTCAAAATTGTAGTAATTGTTTTTATGGGATAAAATAATTCAATGAAAACCGGTATTTTATCTTTAAAAAAAACTTTTTTACCCAAACTGGCACTAATAAAATATTTTTAAATAAAGAAAATAAATCTGTTATTAACAATGCCCAATTAAAATTCTACAAACCCAAGTAAAATAGGCCTATTCAGAGGAAAGAAGTCGTTTTCTATTAGATATTAATTGTTATAAATTTTCATTTAAAAGGCATTATTATTTTAAAGTTTTTAGTAATGTTGTTAAAAATTTAATTTATTGAATTAGATATT
>JANLOW010000404.1:0-1531 GCA_031366785.1 Bacteroidota bacterium
GGATATTTTATTGGGTACAGCTACAGGTGTTTTAGCAGGTATACTTGTACCACATTATCATAAAACCAAATCAAATAATAATTCCGGTATGAGTATTCTGCCCTTTTCGACAGGTGAAATAAACGGATTAGTTTTTACTTATAAATTTAAAAAGTAATTTTCTAAATTTACCGCTTAAAATTGTATAAATATTACATAAAATTAAACATAGTTTAATATTTTTAATAGCAATAGTTAATAAAAATAATTATGAATCTCAAAAGAATTTTCGGAGCTCTCCTCACTATATTAGGAATAAGCGGACTTATTTATGCAGCAGTACTATCAGTTAATACTGCGGGCGGTACACGAGACATTAAATCGCTTGCTATTTATGGTGCACTTGGACTTGTGTTTTTTATAGCCGGTATTGGTCTTGTGCGTACTACAAAAGATGAATCTTGAATATATTAATTTGACATTCAGGTAAAATTATCTGAAAATGAAATTGAAAAAGGAAAAAGAAAATAGATTTTAAATATTATTAAATTAAAAATATGAACATGGGTTGGTGGGGTTTTTTAGCTATTGCTGTTTTAATTGTCGGATTATATTATCGATTAAGGAAAAAAAAATAATTAAAAAAGCTAATGACTGCTTCTGGTTTTTACAAACTTCTAATAACAATCATAATATTTATCATTTGTCGACCCCTGCCTTCTTTATCATATGCTTTGCTTTCTCATGAAGCCATAATTGATGCATCATGGGATAAATCAATCGTCCCATTATTAAAACATAAATACCCTAACGTTACTGAAGAAGAATTAAAAAAAGCACACACTTACGCTTACGGAGGAGCAATAATTCCTGACATTGGTTATTTTCCGATGGGAAGTATTTTATTCAGTAACCTAGTGCATTATGTACGAAGTGGTGATTTTATAACTGGCTTACTTGAAGAATCGCGAAATTTAAATGAATATTCCTTTGCATTGGGTGTTCTGTGTCATTACGAAGCAGATCGTTATGGTCACCCATTAGGGACTAACAAAGCCGTAGCTATTATGTTTCCGAAATTAAGGAAAAAATATGGCAACAAAGTATCCTATGAAAAGGGGCACGATCAACATGTAAGAATAGAGTTCGGCTTCGATGTGCTGCAAACGGCAAAAGGAAATTATAAGCCGGATTCCTATCATAACTTCATTGGCTTTGCAGTAAACGATACGGTTTTAGAACGGGCATTTTTTAAAACATATGGTTTACATTTAAAAAATATTTTTAGGAGCCTTCCGATTGCAATTGAAGTTTTTAGATTTTCTGTTAAAACAATAATTCCTGAATTAACTAAAGATGCATGGAAAATAAAGAATTCGTTTATAACAAAATTAAATCCACTAGCCAGTAAGGAAAATTATCGATACAAAAGTGATAAAATAAATTATCAGAAAGAATTTAAGCAGCCCCGGATTCAATCTATTTTTATTTCACTTATTATTGGTGTATTGCCAAAATATGGCCCTTTGTCAAAATTCAAACCAAAATTTTC
>JANLOW010000407.1:0-5222 GCA_031366785.1 Bacteroidota bacterium
AATACCATTGATGGCTGGCTTAGGCAGAATGAAGTCAGACAAAGCAACATTCGGCTGTCCTTCAGCTTTTTTTGATTGTTGTCGGAGTGTATGAAATACAGCATTCACTTTTCCGTTTTCATCATATACTTCAATATCATCGCCGGAAGATAGTGCAGGAAAAATTCCAACCACTGCATTAGCTGTTATCCATTTCTCTTCAATGATTTTATTGAGCATTGCTTTTGCATCATTGAAAAGTTTTGTAGCTTCTTCTCCACGAACAGGATCTTTCAATATTTTCGGATAGCTGCCTTTCATTTCCCAGCTTATAAAGAATGGCGTCCAATCGATATAAGTTGAAATTTCTTTAATGGAATAATCTTTAAAAGTTTTTATTCCGGTAAAAGCAGGTTTAGAAATTTCAAATTTATTCCAGTCGATTTTAAATTTGTTTTCTCGCGCTTTCATCAACGGTAAAATTTCAGCGGCCGAACGCGCATTTTTATGATATTCGCGAAGGCGTGCATTTTCATCACGGGTTTTAATTACAAATTCAGATTTCTGATCTTTCGAGAGAAGGCTGCTCACAACAGTTACACATCGCGAAGCATCGTTCACATGAATGACAGGGTAATTATAATTAGGTTCTATCTTTACGGCAGTATGAACTTTTGAAGTCGTTGCACCACCAATAAGCAATGGGATTTCAAAACCCTGACGTTTCATTTCTGTTGCTACATGAACCATTTCATCGAGTGAAGGAGTAATCAATCCGCTTAAACCAATCATATCGGCATTTTCTCGTTTTGCAGCTTCGAGTATTTTCTCAGCCGGAACCATTACACCAAGATCAACGATGTCGTAATTGTTACAAGCCAGTACTACACCAACAATATTTTTTCCTATATCGTGAACATCGCCTTTTACCGTTGCTAAAATAATTTTTCCGGCTTTACTCATCGCTTCACTTTTTTCTGCTTCGAGCAATGGAGTAATGTATGCAACAGCTTTTTTCATAACTCTGGCGCTCTTTACTACTTGTGGTAAAAACATTTTTCCTGCTCCAAAAAGATCGCCCACAATATTCATCCCATCCATCAATGGACCCTCGATAATATTTAATGCTTTGGGATATTTTTTTACTGCTTCATCGAGATCGATTTCTATATAATCAGTAATGCCTTTGACAAGCGCATGAGCCAGTCTTTTTTCAACGGGCTCTTTTCTCCAGGCTTCATCTTTTTCATCTTTCTGCATTCCCGGCCCTTTTATTCCTGCAGCGAGATTAAGAAGTCTCTCTGTTGCATCATCTTTTCTATCGAGGAGAACATCTTCAACGGCTTCTAATAAATCCGGAGGAATTTCATCATACACCTGAAGCTGCCCGGGATTTACTATTCCCATATCCATACCGGCTTGTATGCCATGATAAAGAAACGATGAATGTATTGCCTCACGAACAATATCATTACCACGAAATGAAAAAGAAACATTACTAACGCCGCCACTGATTTTGGCCAAAGGAAGATTTTTTTTAATCCACTTCGTAGCTTCGAAATAATCGATTGCATTTCTTCTGTGTTCTTCCATTCCCGTTGCAACAGGAAAAATATTCGGATCGAAGATGATATCCTGTGGAGGAAATCCTACGATTTCAGTCAGAATTTTATAGGCACGCGAACAAATATCTATTCTTCGTTGCAGAGAATCGGCCTGGCCTTTTTCATCGAAAGCCATTACGATTACTGCTGCTCCATATTTTTTTACGAGAGAAGCCTGCCTGATAAATTCCTCTTCCCCTTCTTTCATGGAAATAGAATTAACAATCGGCTTTCCCTGAGTACATTTTAATCCGGTTTCAATGGCTGTAAATTTTGATGAGTCAATGACGAGCGGAAGTTTTGAAATATCAGGTTCTGAACCGATGAAATTCAGAAATGTTTTCATAGCTATATTTACATCAAGCATTCCTTCATCCATGTTTACATCGATGGCTTGTGCTCCGCCATCAACCTGATCACGGGCGATGGACAATGCTTCTTCGTATTTATTTTCACGAATGAGGCGAAGAAATTTTTTTGAACCTGTTACATTCGTTCTTTCGCCTATGTTCATGAAATTGGAATCAGGCCGGAGCGTTACAGCTTCAAGTCCACTTAAACGAAGATAAGGTTGAACTACAGGAATTTTTCTCGGTTCTGTAGTAGTTGCAATCTTTGCTATCTGCCTGATATGTTCAGGTGTCGTTCCGCAACAGCCACCGACAATATTCAGGAAACCGCTTTTTAAAAAATCTCCCAGATGATGACACATCTCTGCAGGCGTTTCATCATACTCTCCAAATTGATTTGGAAGTCCGGCATTCGGATAAGCACTAATAAAAAACGGAGCTTTTGCAGAAAGTTCTTCTATGTAAGGCCGCATTTCTTTTGCCCCTAATGCACAATTCAATCCAATACTTAAAAGATCGATGTGTGAAACTGAATTCAAAAATGCTTCAACTGTTTGCCCTGATAATGTTCTTCCACTTGCATCAGTAATGGTTCCTGAAATCATAACAGGAAGATGAATCTTTTTTTCTTCAAAGACATTCAGGATAGCAAAGATGGCAGCTTTCGCATTGAGGGTGTCGAAGATAGTTTCAACAAGAAGAAGATCAACACCACCATCAATAAGTCCTCTTACCTGTTCTTCATACGCAAAGGAAATTTCATCATAGCTAACGGCACGAAAAGAAGGATCATTTACATTAGGTGAAAGGGAAAGTGTACGGTTTGTCGGTCCTAAAGCTCCGGCTACCCATCTAACACTTTCTGTTTCTGAAGTAGATAAAAATTTACTTACTGCTTTTTTGGCAATGACAGCAGATTCATAATTCATTTCATAGGCAAGATCCTGCATATGATAATCGGCAAGAGAAATTCTTTGGGCATTAAATGTATTGGTTTCTAAAATATCCGCGCCCGCTTGCAGGTATTGAAGATGTATTTCTTCAATGATATCCGGACGAGTGAGCGACAGCAAATCGTTATTACCTTTTAATGAATGCTCGAAATTTTTAAAACGTTCACCACGGTATCCTTCTTCATCAAGACGATAGCGTTGTATCATTGTCCCCATGGCACCATCAATGACTAGAATTCTTTTTTCAAGCTCTTGCCGGATGCGTTTAGCGTGACTTAAACGAATCGAATTCTCTTCTGTATTTATTTTATCCACTTTTTAATGTATTGATTATTCTAATGATGCTGACTGTTTAATAGAACACGGATGAAACGGTTTAGGCGGGTTTACACGGATTTTTTATTAGCATGTTGGTTTATTTTTAAACAAAAAAAATCTCCCCTGTTGTCAGAAGAGATTTTCTATTTGGTAATTGAGATTTCGAAGATCAATCTGACTTATCTGACTTCCGTTTCCGGAAGAGCGAATTGGCACCTTCTTTTCCGTAAAAACGGATAATGGGTTGCCAAGGTTTCAAAGGGCGCATTCCCTCCACCTTTCCTGATAAGTTTTCCCTGCTGGTAGGCAAGGAGTTTTTAAAGAACGAAATGCAAATGTAGGGAAAAATAGTTATAAGTTTTTGGTTAATGATTATTGTTTTATTAACCAACTTTATATATTTTAATTAAAACGTGGTTGTGAATTTCAATTCTATTTCAACTCTAATTCTTTGTGAATCTTTGTGCTGACCTTTGAGTTATTTGTGGTTAAAGAATTGTTGAATTTGACCACTTGCTCAACAATTTTTTCCAAAAAAAATAATTTATATTCCTTCAACCAAAATTTAATTGATGAGCTGATCCAGAGAAAATAGTGTTTAAATTTATGCCTCTGGTCTCTGGTTTTTAAGATATTCCCGAAGATTAGGTCGCAACCGACTTTTGTAAACAGAATGTGCATTTTCTTTTTTCTTTCCTTTTCGAAGTTTAATCTGTTCTTCTAATGGGAGTGAAAAAATTTCCGTGCATTGAGCCGTGCAGCAGCCTTTAGTTTTTTCTGAGCAACTTTCACACTGAATAAATAATAAATGACAATCGTCATTAGCACAATTAACATGACGATCGCTGGGATTTCCACATTGATGGCAAGTGCTGACAATATCATCAGTAATTCTTTCACCCATACGATCATCGAAGACGAAATTCTTTCCGATAAATTGCGACTCTAATCCTTCAGCGTTAACTTGTCGTGCATAATGAATGATGCCTCCATTCAATTGATTGACATCTTCAAATCCATGGTGACGTAAAAATGCACTCGCTTTTTCACAGCGGATGCCACCGGTACAGTAGAGAAGAATTTTGTTTTCTTTTTTATTTTTTAAAAGATCCAGAACCAAGGGTAATTCCTGACGGAAAGTATCTGCATCAGGACAAATTGCATTTTTAAAATGACCTACTTCACTTTCATAATGATTGCGCATATCAACCACGACAGTATCGGGATTTTTCATTGCTTCATTAAATTCTTTGGCAGAAAGATGGTTGCCTACATTCGTAACATCAAAAGTTTTATCGTTGAGTCCGTCGCCGACAATTTTTTCACGAATACGTACGATGAGTTTGTAAAAGGATTTCCCATCATCTTCAACAGCAATTTTTAAATCGACATCTTTGAACTGAGGATAAGAATTTAAAAGGTCTTTAAATAAAATCCAATTTTGTTCAGGAACAGATATTTGGGCATTGACGCCTTCATTGGCAAGGTAAATTCGGCCTAGAACATTTAAATCGCATAATTTTTCATAGAAATTATCACGGAGAGCTACTATTTCGTCCAGGATAACATAACGGTAAAAAGATAAGGTAATTCGGTGAAAATCTTCCTCATTAAGCCTTTTTTTCAGCGTTTCTTTGTCGTATTTATTGTGTAATACCATTAGGTGCGTAAAGATAGGACATGGCGGTTAATTTGGCAATTCAAATTGTCAATTTGAAAATCATTACTGACCAGAGAAAAGATATTTCGTCCCTACGGGACTTTAATTCGAAAAGTGATATTGGTTTATCAACAATATTTAGCTCCTAACGGAGCATTTATTATACGACAATCCCGTTAGGGACAAAATAATGGTAGTAGAAGATATTACAAAAAGTAAACCCCTTTAGGGCAATGTCGTTTAGTTAAGCTCATATTGCCCTCCTATAGTTTGTAAAGGTTTGATATTTACCGTGTAGACGTTTTGCTTTTATAATTCGTGGATAATGTCTTCCTGGTCTTATGGGTTCTGTGTTTCT
>JANLOW010000470.1:0-2601 GCA_031366785.1 Bacteroidota bacterium
CATTCCCCGTGATGCGGAAACGTTGCAGCATCCACAGATCAAAGGATTATTTCCCTGTGGCGAAGGAGCCGGATACGCCGGAGGAATTGTTTCGGCAGCTATGGATGGCGAAAGATGCGCGGAAAGAATTTGTCAGTTGGATTAATAACTTTTTACTAATAAAATGAATTGCAATATTTAATTCGCTACTTCAAAAATCATTATTTGTTAATCGACATTCGACATTACTCCCGCTGTGAGGTATTAACACCATTTAGAAATAAATGAATTTCGAATATCAATTAACGAATGATGAATAGCGAAGATTAATTGATTCCCCCAGCTGGACAAGCAACTAAAATTTAACCGCAAAGATCCAAAATGAGGCTGATACAACAGTTTGAAGAGGAAGTTTCCGCCTGATTGATAAAATGCTTACCAATAAAAAGTTTAAAGATTTCTTCGCTAAAAATGCAGCTACGGTATAAAAGCAAAAACGCCAAGCTTCTTGCCTGGCGTTTTGCTTAATGTAATTCCTTTAAAGGTGGCGAACCTTCCTTTCTAACCTTTTCTATTGCTTCCAACCAATATTCCCAAAATGCACTATCTGCTGGTCCATTTTGAACAGGCCAATATTCTCCACCACTTAATATATCTGTTAAATCATTTGAACCAGTAGCCTCCCAATAGGCTTTAAGCATATATAACATTGCTTCGTATCCTTCCTTTTCAGTAATCGTCTCACTACTGGAAATGATACCATCATCATTTATTTTTCCATCGCTTGCTAATTTCATAACTCTTATTTTAAACCATATTTAATAATCATTTCAGCAGGGGTCATATTCATATAACCTGCCCCCTTGACAATACCATTCTGAGTATAAGAGTAAATTGATTTACCAGCAGCATCCACTCCCCGCTGTGTAGGATTTCCTTATCATTAACCAATAAAACACAACTAATGCTTCGAAGGATTTCAAAATCCTTTGTTTTGAGAAGTGGATTTCTAATCCACCGTTTATTGCTCATGTTTTGAATTTATGTACTGTGATTAATACGAAGATAATATAATTGTTATCACTTTTTTCTTTTGTTCTTTTTCCTTTTTATACACTATTTCATCAATTTATGATGTTGAATAAAATAATGAAACGAATTCTACTCTTATTAACGGCCTGCTTTCATCTTATTTTTGAAATAAAATTATTTTATGGGCAGTGGTTTACATTATAGCATCAGAAAAGATAAATCATATTTTCTAACTATGACTGTGGTGGAGTGGATTGATCTTTTTACAAGGTTAAATCATAAAATGCTTTTAATCGATTCATTAAAATTTTGTCAGGAAAAAAAAGGATTGAATATTTTTGGCTGGTGTTTAATGCCAAGTCATTTACACTTAATCGCTAACACGACTATTCCCTTTGACTTGGATTTAGTAGTAAGAGATTTTAAAAGATTTACTTGTAATAATTTAATTCAACAAATAAAAAATGAACCGGAAAGCAGAAGAGAATGGCTTCTGGACAAATTCCAATTTGCTGCCAAAAAACATCCTAAAAATGAAAAATATAAAATCTGGCAGGACGGTAACCATGCCATTGAATTATTTACGGAAAAAGTGACCTGGCAAAAACTGAAATACATACACAGAAATCCTGTAATTGATAAAATCGTATATAAAGAAGAAGATTACTTATTTAGCTCGGCCAGAAATTATTATAACCTTCCTTTTGTTTTACCCGTTGATTGTCTTACTCCTCCTTTAATTACTGCAAGCAACATAAACTTCTTTAATCCATAACTTCAGTAATTGGCGTTAGGCTTAATTCTCTGTCGCACTGATCGTAACGTATTGTTAATCGTAAGCATTGAATTGCGGATTTGAAATCCACGTCTCAAAACAAAGGATTTGGAAATCCTTCGAAGCAATTTAATTATTTTATTGGTAAGTTATAAGGAAATCCTGCATAGAACACGGATGAAGTGGATTAAACGGATTTTCACGGCTTATTCAATATTTCTTGAATAACTTTATTTCCCTCTCCTAAACTCCGCACAAACAATTCCCGTTGCAACAGCGGCATTTAAAGAATCAATTTTTGTTTCACCAAAAGATGGAATCGTCAATGCTTTGGTAATGTATTTCATTTGATCGTTCCCAATTCCTATGGATTCATTTCCGATTAGAATGAAACCATCATCAGTCAAATCTTCTTCATAAATATTTTTACCGTCCAAAACAGTTCCATAAACCGGCAATGTTTTCTCTGAAAGGTTTTTTCTGAATACTTCCTGTAAATTTTTATAATGAAATTTTATTCGAAACAAAGAACCCATAGCCGACTGAACGACTTTCGGATTGAAGCAATCGACAGAATTCTCCGAACAAATAATTTCATCGATGCCAAACCAATCGGCAATTCGTATTAATGTTCCCAAATTTCCCGGGTCACTAATATCATCCAGGACTAGTTTCAATCCATTTTCAAAATTAATCTCATTGATATCAGTAGGCATTTCAGCAACTGCAAGAACAGATTGCGGTGAGGTGAGAGAACTTATCTTATTCAATTCTTCATTGGTAATTAATATAATTTCCGTCGCTTTAGGAATCAT
>JANLOW010000473.1:0-3957 GCA_031366785.1 Bacteroidota bacterium
GATTCCCATCCTTCTTTGAAAAACTGATAAACAGCGATGCCAACACTAAGTACTGTGATGCAAAGCCATGCGATTTCAAGAGTCCTTAGCATGTGTTTCGTTATTTAAAGAGATCGTTCCCTTTATATTAAAAATTTTATATTTTGAAAAATCCTGATTTGCTTCAAAGCCATTTCCAAAAATTATTTCATCTTTGGTTGTAATTTTTACAAATTCATTGCTGTAAAGCTTGTTTTTTTTCTCATCCCAAATGAGATGTTCGGTATTTAATTTCTCGCCTTTTTCATTAATAACGGTAACGTTTTTTCTTGCTTCCATTCTTTGTTCTCTTTCATACCTGATTCCATAATCTGCATCAAGTTTGCTTTTTACTTCGAGTTTATCATTATAAAATATTGCTTTAAATCCTTTAGGCATTTCAATATAAGGATTTTCTGTTTCATAATGATTAAGCAAAGGAGCTGTTATCTCAACCTGCAAATGAGCGGAATCACTGTAAAGTATCTTTATATTTCGGGCAGACTCCTGCGGACTGACTTTTCCTTTACTATATAATTTTACCTTATTAAGATCATTTTCGCATGAAAACAAGACAGGCAGACAAAAAAACAGAAAAAATATCCGTACCGGATTCATCTTACAAACTTAATAATTAGTTTCAGGTACAAAGTACAAAGATTTTTCATGTTTGTGCAAAGAACTATGAATTCCAATCCTTATTAATGTATTTCTGATAAAAAAGTATGTTTTTGAAAATAAACATAAGTGAATCTTTGCCTTAGAGTGCTAAAACGTATAAATGCTTGATTGTTTAATTTTTAGAAACACTTTTGTTATTCAGTTTAATTTTAATCGAATAATTTGATGCACTGTTAATGAAAGGTTAATCTCCTGTCTTCGAAGGATTAATATTTTACTTTTGCCAACTCTAAATAACTTTAAAATCAATGAAAAATTCTCGTGTAATATTCGCGGTTATTGCAATCGCCATTTCAGCCATTTATATTGGTTGTTCAAATTCTGAAGCCAAAAAAGGTGTTGGTATTGATCCGGCTAATTTTGACTCTACAATAAGTCCAACCAAAGATTTCTTTCACTATGCAAATGGTGGTTGGATTAAAGCGAATCCGATTCCTTCTGACCAGGTTCGTTGGGGAACGTTTAGTATTCTGGCAGAAAATAACAAAAAAAATCTGCATGAAATTGCTGAAACAGCTGCTGCTAAAACCGGATCATCAAAAGGATCACCGGAACAATTAGTGGGCGACTTCTTCTATAGCGCAATGGACACAAATACCATTGACAAATTGGGAGCTTCTCCAATAAAAGGAGAAATGGATTCTATAGAAAATCTGAATAACATGAACAGCCTACTTGCTTATGTTGCAAAGCTTCAAAAATGGGGTACCAATCCTATGTTTAGTTTTTATGTTGGTCAGGATCCTAAAAACAGTGATGTATTTATACCACAACTTGCTCAGGGGGGGTTATCTCTTCCTGACAGAGATTATTATGTAAACAATGAACCAAGATCAACACAGATACGTGAAGAGTTTGTAAAACACGTCGTCAACATGTTTAAATTATATGGATTGGATGAAAAAACTGCAAAGAGTTATTCAGAAACGATTCTGAAAATCGAAACGTCTTTAGCGAAAGCATCTATGAAACGAGTAGAGTTACGTGATCCATTTTTAACTTATAACAAAGTTACTATTTCTGATTTAGATAAACTTACTCCATCGATTAATTGGAGCGATATGATGAAGAATCTCGAAGTTACCGGAAAATTTGATTACCTCGTTTTAGGACAACCGGAATTTATGAAAGAACTTCAAAAGCAGGTACTTTCTAATTCAATAAACGATTGGAAGATTTATCTTAAATGGAATTTATTGAATCTTGCCGGAAATGTATTGAGTTCAGATTTTGTAAACGAAGATTTTAATTTTAATAATAAAGTTTTGAATGGTCAAAAGCAAATACAAACCCGTTGGAAACGCATGGTTCAAATGACTGATAGAGTAGTTGGCGACGCACTTGGAAAACTATATGTAGCAAAATATTTTCCGCCTGAAGCGAAGAAAAAAGCGGACGAACTAGTTTCAAATCTTATTGCTGTTTATAACGATCGTATAGAAAAACTTGATTGGATGAGTGATGCAACAAAGAAGAAAGCCATTGAGAAACTAAATGCAATTACACGTAAGATCGGATATACTGATAAGTGGAAGGATTACAAAGGTTTGGATATTAACCGTGATTCATATTTTAAAAATATAATGAATGCCACGCAATGGAATTATCAATACGAAGTGAGCCAGGTAGGTAAACCTGTAGACCGCACACAATGGGGAATGACACCGCCAACGGTTAATGCTTATTACAATCCATCGAACAATGAAATCGTTTTCCCTGCAGGAATTCTTCAACCACCATTCTTCAATGCTGATGCCGATGATGCTGTTAACTACGGTGGTATTGGAGCAGTAATTGGACATGAGTTAACTCATGGTTTTGATGATCAGGGACGCAACTTTGATGCTAAAGGAAATCTTTCAAGCTGGTGGACAAGTGAAGACTCTGCAAAGTTTGTAAGTAAAGCGAAAGTGATAATTAATCAATTCAACGAATATAAAGTACTAGATACGATTCATGTCAATGGCGAATTAACACTTGGAGAAAATATTGCAGATCTTGGAGGAGTTACAATTTCTTATGAAGCTTTCAAACGCACCAAGCAAGGAAAAGGCGATGTAAAAATTGACGGACTTACACCTGAACAAAGATTCTTCCTTGGTTTTGCCACTATTTGGGCAGGAGATTTACGCCCCGAAGCACAAGCACAACGGATAATTACTGATCCTCATTCACCAGGATTATATCGTGTAAACGGTACAGTTAGTAATCTTCCCGAATTCTACAAAGCTTTCGGTATTACTAATAGCGATGCAATGTTTCGTTCCGATTCAGTTAGGGCGAAGATTTGGTAAATAAGGTATTTGTTTTCGCGCAAAGACACTAAGAACACAAAGTTTGAAATATTTCGTACTTTGATTACTTAATGTGTTTGCGCGATTTTTTTTCCTGACTTTTGCCTACCTATCTTTACAAAATATGTCCATAGCCTTTTCAGATTTCAAACTTAATAAGCAACTATGGAATGCAATTGCTGATGCCGGTTTCGAACATCCAACATTAATTCAGGAGAAAGCGATACCATTAATTCTGCAAGGGCATGATGTACTTGGTATTGCACAAACAGGCACGGGCAAAACTGCTGCTTATCTTATTCCTATTCTTTATAAAATTAAATATGCTCAAGGAGATAATCCGAGAGTATTAATAGTTGTCCCTACTCACGAACTCGCTTTACAGGTTAATGAGCATATTCATATTTTAGCGAAGTATACAGATTTGCGTTCCGTTGCCCTCGTTGGAGGAACGGGAATGAAGACGCAAAAAGATACATTAAAAAAGGGTGTTGATTTAGTAGTGGCTACTCCCGGCAGACTAATGGATCTTTATTTATCCGGGCATCTCAATCTTAAATACATCAATATTTTTGTATTGGATGAAGCAGAAAGATTGCTGGACATGGGATTTAAAAATCAAATCGGCCGGATTCTCGATGTAATATCTCGTAAAAGACAAAATCTATTATTTTCAGCTACCTGGAGCGATAAGGTAAAAAAGGTTGCAGAATATTTTTTAGTCGGGCCGGTAGAAGTAAGAATATCTCCTGAAATTATAACGGTGAAATCTGTTTCTCAAAAAGTCTTTTTCGTTCCGAATATGAGAACTAAAATTAATCTGCTCGAATTTTTATTTAAAGATATTGCATTAAACAAAGTGATTATTTTTTGTAAAACAAAAACAACAGCAACAAATATTTTTAAATACATAGAAAGAAAATACGGTGAAGATAAAGTCAGACTGGTTCATGGAAATAAAGAT
>JANLOW010000236.1:0-7712 GCA_031366785.1 Bacteroidota bacterium
AATTAGATCCATCCGGAAATATTATCTGGCAAAAATCAATTGGAGGAAGTTCAATAGATATTGGTACTGGCCTTTCAGAAATTAGCAATGGAAACCTGATAATTTCAGGGTATACATCTTCCTCCAATGGCGACATTCCATTTAACAAAGGAAATTTTGACGTTCTTTTAATTTGTACTAACAGCAATGGAGATATTTTGTGGACTAAAATTTTTGGTGGTGCGCAAGTTGATCTTTGTTATTCTCAACTCCAAACGAAAGACGGAGGTTTTGTACTTGGTGGAGGTTCGTATTCGAACGATGGAGACGTGACTGGGAATCATGGAGATCAGGATTTTTGGGTAATGAAAACCGATAGTACAGGAAACTTATTATGGCAGCATTCATCGGGAGGAAGTGATATTGATGTTTGTTATTCTTTGGCTAAAGATAAAGATGAAAATATTTTTGCCTGCGGTACTACAAAATCGTCGAATGGAGATGTTAATAACCAACACGGTAATTATGATTTATGGGCTATTAAATATGATTCGTCGGGAAAAATATTATGGAGTAAAACCTATGGTGGAACAAATTATGAAACTGCGCAGACAATTTTAATTGATTCTCATCAGAAAATTTTAATTGGAGGATATACACGTTCAAACAATAGTGATGTTTTAGTTAATTATGGATATGGTGACAGTTGGATTATACAAATTGACGGAGGTGGAAATCTACTGAAGCAGAAAAATTTTGGTGGCAGCGGCAGCGATAATTTATATTCTATATTAGAGACAGCAGATGGTGGCTACCTTCTTACATCAGGAACAACTTCAAGAGATATTAATATAGAAAATACTTTAGGCCAGGAAGATATATGGTTATTTAAAACAGATGCTTCTCTGAATAAAGAATGGAGTCATAACTACGGCGGAAGCGGTAATGACAGACCGGTTTGTGTCCTTGAAAACCCTGATGGCGGTTTTCTTTTATCAGGATATACTTTCAGTAATAATAGCGATGTTAGCGGACAACATGGGTCTGCAGACATCTGGTTACTCAACCTCTCATGTAAAGTACCTAAAGCATTCTATAGTACTGATACAAATATTTGTTTGGGTGATACACTTAATATTTCCAATACTTCGAGTAATGCCTTTCAGGAAATTTGGTCGTTAAATAATGTACCTTTTATGAAAGGAAATATTTCACAACTATATATTACAAATACAGGGTTTTACCAATTAAATTTAAATGTACAGACATGTTTTTATTCGTCTGATTTAAGTACTGTTATAGAAGTCGTTGATTGTAAACTTCCCGTTGTAAATTTTTCTGTTCCATTAAATAGTATTTGTGCAAATAGCTCGATCACATTTATGGATGCTTCAAAAAAAGCATCATCGTGGCAATGGCAATTTCCCGGAGGCAATCCATCGACTTCAACATTAAAGAACCCTGAAATTATTTATAATCAGCCGGGGATTTACAATGTAATGTTAACTGCATCAAACGATAATGGAAGTCAAACGATAATGCGTTTAAATATTATTACTGTTAATGATTTGCCGGCTGTACCTACAATAACTCTAAGTGGTCATGATTTTATTTCAACGTATTCCGGCAGATATCAATGGTATTTTAATAATACAATTATTCCAAATGAAACATCACAAAACTTGACTGCAGCAAAACAAGGATTTTATCAAGTAGAGGTTTGGGATAACAATCAATGCAGTAATATATCGGATCCTGTATATTTTTCAGCAACTGGAATAGTTGAGGATATTCAATCTGCTGAATTTACAGTTTTCCCAAATCCGGCAAAAAGTTTAATACATATTTCTCTTCCGACAAATTCAGAAGGTATAATTAGTATAATCAGTATGAATGGTCAAAAATTATTAGAAAAAGTTATTACAAAACAAGAAGCTCTTCTTATGATTGACTTATCTCTGTATTCAACCGGTATTTACAAAGTTTTATTTATTAATGAAAAAGGTAAAACTATTCAAAAATCAATAATGATTAACTAATATAAAAATTAAAATTATGGTATACATTATTTGTACTCTCTATTTAGCAGGATTTGTATTTCTTTTAAGGGAAGATTTAAAAAAAAATCAATCAGAAGATGGAAGACGTGAATGATTTTATTCGCGACCACTAATTATTCCTCCGAGTAGTCCGCCAATGCCTCTGTTCTCATCTTTTCTTCCGGTCCAACCGGAAGCACTTATTATTCTATCTGCTAAGCGGGAAAATGGAAGAGTTTGTAGATAAACAATTCCAGGTCCTGTTAATTGGACATAAAATAAACCTTCTCCGCCGAAGAGAACATTTTTAAAACCACCGATAAACTGAATGTCATAATCGACAGTTGGTTGAAAGGCTACGAGGCAACCAGTATCGACTCTAAGGCGTTCATTCGCCTTTAGGTCTTTACGAATAATGGTTCCACCGGCGTGTACAAAAGCTTTTCCATCACCTGAAAGTCGTTGCAAAATAAATCCTTCTCCGCCGAAAAGACCGGCTCCAATGCGCTTTGTAAATTCAACATTGATGTCAATTCCCTGTGCAGCACAAAGAAAACCATCACGCTGACAAAGAAAACTACCGCCAATTTCGTTAAGGTTTAAAGAAATAATTTTACCTGGATAAGGAGCGGCAAAGGTGACAGTCCGTTTTATGGTCCCGGTATTCAGGAAACTGGTGATAAAGAAATTTTCGCCTGAAACAATTCTTTTTAATCCCTGGAAAATACCTCCACCGGAAGAAGTATCCATCTGTATATCGTCTTCCATGCATAACATAGCGCCCACTTCTGCGCGGACAGCTTCTGATGGATCGAGCACGATTTCCACAGCTTGCATATCATCACCGATTATTTTAAAATCAATATCGTGTGCCATTTTCTTTTCAGATTAATTTTCGTTTAATAATGTTTTTTTAGCAGCATTGAGTATTTCAAAAGCACCTTCCTGTGTTGTCGATTCCGCATAGGCTCTTAAAACCGGTTCAGTGCCGGAAGCTCTGATAAGAAGCCATTCATTGTCATTATCGTCGAAAAAATATTTATAGCCATCCATATTTTCGACACGACGAACTTTATACCGGCCGAATGAATTATAGGCATTACTTTTTGTATTATTAACGATCTGAATTTTTATATTTTCTTTTAAATGCATGTCGTTTCTTTCAAAAGCGAATGGGCCTACAATTTTATAAACTTCTTCTATTAAGTCATTTAATTTTTTTCCGCTCTTGGCCATGAATTCCCAAATGACAAGACCCATCCAAATTCCATCTCGTTCAGGGATATGATCTTTAATTGCTATTCCTCCACTTTCTTCACCACCCAATAAAACATCTTCATTTAACATAATCTCGCAAATATATTTGAATCCGATTTTTACAGTTTCAAAAGGCAAACCATAATGTTCGCAAAGTTTTCCAACTTTGGGTGTAGTACTGAATGCGATACAAACTTTCCCTTTCAATCCTTTATATTTTACTAGGTAATGTATCAACAATAAAATGATATGATGAGAGTCAATAAAATTTCCTTTCCCATCGTACATACCTATACGATCAGCGTCTCCATCGGTGACTAGTCCACAATCAATGTTTCCTTTTTTACGAATCAGTTCGCTGAATTCTAAAAGGTTTTTATGAATAGGTTCTGGTGCTTGTCCCATAAATCCCGGATTGTAATCACAATGCAGCATTGTGATATCGGGGAAAAGTTTTTTAATCACATTCTGACCTGAACCATACATTGCATCATAAGCAAGATGGAGGCCGGAATTTCGAATGGCATCCAGATCGAAATGTTTTTTTACGTGATCAATATAGAGTGTTTCAAGATCAACATATTCTAACAGCTCTTTTGATTTAATATCATCAAGAGATATTGATTCAAAATCAACCGAACATTTTTCGGGAATCATATCTTCAATCTCCTGTACGAGGGCGGGTTTTAGAGGTCCGCCATACGAACCTTTCAGTTTGAAACCATTATATGAAGGCGGATTATGAGATGCGGTAATTATAATTCCTGCATCACATTTTTTATGAACAGCACCGAGGGAAATCATTGGTGTGGAAACAAATCCTTTAGCCAAAAGTACTTTTACCCCTTTAGCGCCCATTACAGAAGCAATTGTTTCACAAAATAATTCACCGGCAAAGCGGCAATCGTGCCCAACAACAATCGATGGTTTTTTATAGTTTTTCAATAACCAGTGTGCTGTGGCTTCTGCAACTCTGGCAACGTTTTCTACGGTAAAATCTTTCGCAATAATAGCACGCCATCCATCGGTGCCAAATTTTATTTTTGTCATATTTATATTTTTCGGAACGTATACTTCAATTAATTCTTTTGCGAAATTAAAATTTTAAATCATGGAGTAATCAATTAAAGTGAAAGAAAAGAAAAAAATCTCAGGATCGTATTCCTCTCCTGTCGAGGGCTTTTTGAAATTTTCTGGCATTTATCAAATGCTGATCATAGGTTGAAGCGAAAGCATGATACCCTGAGAAATCGTCTTTTGCACAAAAAAACATATAATTATGAGGTACAAACTTTAGTACGGCATTTAAAGACGACATTGTGGGAAGACATATTGGTCCGGGAGGTAAACCGTGATACATATAGGTATTATAAGGAGAGTCAATCTCTTTATAAATTTTTAAAACCCTAGAAATGGAAAAATCACCCAAAGCGAAAACAAGTGTTGGATCGGCTTCGAGCTTCCAGTCTTTTTTTAAGCGATTAATATAAACACCAGCTATGACAGGCTTTTCATCTTCTCTATTGGATTCCATCTGAACGATAGATGCAAGCACTGAAACCTGAATCGGATTATAATTAATCATTTTTGCGAGTTCCAAACGTTGAGGAGTCCAGTATTTATCATATTCTTTTTTCATTCTTTGAAGAAATTTATCTGCCGATGTATTCCAAAAAAATTCATAAGTATTAGGAATAAACATTGCAAGAATATTATCAGCAGTGAATCCAATTTTTCTCGAATAATCATTATCATTCATCAGGTTTAAAATGGCTTCTGGTTTTGCCTCAATCTGTTCCCCTATTCTTTGCGCAAGCTGCTCTTTGGTTCGTATATTATTAAAAGTAACATTCACTGGAACCTGCCTGCCCGAACGCAAAAGAGTGATGACTTCCTTATTATTCATCTTCGGTCTAAGCCGGTATTTCCCCGGCTTAACATTTGAAATATATTTCATTTGTTTAGCTGCCCAACGAAAAGATTTTTCATTGATAAGTAATTTCTTTTCTTCTAAAATGGAAACTACATTTTCAAAATCAGATCCTGAAGGAATATACAGAAATTCTTTTTCGTCATTAACATTCGTTAAATTCGTTGTATAGATCTGCTTATAAATAAGAATCCCCAAAACTATTACCACTATGGCTAATATGCCAACAGTAGTCCACGCCAAACGCTTTATAAAAACCAATTTTGCCATATTGAACAAAAATACTTTGGGTTGTTGAATAACGATTGCATGGAGTTAAATATTTCTTAACAAGATTTGAAAGTGTTTTGGGTATCAGTAATCAAGAATCGGGTAATAAGTATTGATTTTGTTTGCATTAAAAATGTTTCTTCTGCAATGTTAACAATTTATTCACTTTGAATTAATCCTTCATTGACATTAGAGACCTATTTTCGAAAGAAAAATAAATGAAAGATGCATTAAAAGTTTTGATAGTTGATGATGAACCGGATGTGGTTGAGATATTAAGATATAATCTGACAAAAGAGAAATACGAGGTATTAACGGCATTCAATGGTATCGATGCATTAGAACTGGCGATTAAATATATTCCAGATTTAATAATTATGGATATAAGAATGCCGGGAATTTCAGGCATTGAAACATGCCGGAAACTGCGATTAATCGATTCATTAAAAACGATACCCGTTTTATTCCTTACTGCTGATTCGGACGAGTATACAACAATGAATGCTTTTGAGGCGGGAGCTAATCATTTTATTACCAAACCAATTCGGCCTTCTATTTTACTTGAAATGATTCAGGAACTTTTTAACTAATATTTTTAGAACATAAACTATTTAAAAAATGCTTTGGCTAATTAGTAATAATAAAAATGATTTCGATGGTTTGATCGGTGAATTATCGTCTAAAGGAATTAAATATTCTTACTTTTTGAAAATTTCAGATGCATTAAATCAACTGAACAAAGAAACACCGGAAGGAATTATCTTGGATGCAGATCAATGTGAAATTTTATGTTTCGAATTTTGTCATAAAATTAAAAGTTTGTCGCACCTAAAGAAAACTAAGTTAATAGTTATCTCATCCAATTACTCCGAATCGATGGAAGAGGCTGTATTTGATGCGGGTGCCGATGAATTTGTTACAAAGCCAATCAAACAAAAAGCCATGGTAAAAAGAATTTCTGCCAGGCTTAATTTTTCCGCACCTGAATTTTCAATTCTATATAATATAAAAGGAAAGCATACCTTACAAATTGATAGGGAATCTTTTTCGGTATATCTTAATCAGGTTCTTATACCCCTTTCCCTGAAAGAATTTGAACTCTTGCATTTAATGGCGAGCCAGCCAGGTAAAGTTTTTACCAGGAATGAAATTTTCGATAAAGTGTGGAAGAAAAAACATCTGGCAAAAGAGCGTACAATTGATGTGCATATTTTAAGGCTGAGAAAAAAAATAGGAGAAGAATTTTTTTCGACACAAAAGGGAGTGGGTTACCGGTTTTGTGCATAATTTATTTCGTTTTTTATTTATAAATAATTCAATTTCAACATATTAACCCTTTTTACTATTCCAATACTTTATTAAAAATTCCAAAATCTATTAACAATAACTTAATATGGAATATACATTCCTTTAACCGAGCAGTCGTTTCTTTGCAAACAAATAAAACTAATATGAAAATAAAAATTACATCTGTTATTATTTGCTTATTAACTGCATTAGCTGCTCCATTATTCGCGCAGGACTCCCCACTGGATACATTAACAAGTCATGTGGCAGGAATACGCCAAGAATTAGATGTATTGAAACGTTTAAAAATTAGTGGTTATATACAAGCACAATTCCAGGTAGCGGATTCAATGGGACAACCTTCTTTTGCAGGGGGTAATTTCGCTTCAGGAGTTGATAAGCGATTTGCAATAAGACGAGGCAGGATTAAATTCCAATATGATGCTCCGATAAATGAAAAAGGATTTTCAACAAGTCAGTATGTTTTGCAATTTGATGTAACAGAAGGTGGAGTTAATATTAAAGATGCATATGCAAAAATTACTGATCCTTGGAGTGGTTGGTTTTCAGTTACAGCAGGAATGCAAAATCGTCCTTTTGGTTATGAAATAGTTTATTCTTCCAGTTTGCGTGAATCACCGGAACGTGGACGAATGTCACAAATAATTTTCAGGAATGAGCGGGATCTTGGAGCAATGGTCTCTATTCAAGGGCCCAAGACCACTAACTGGAATTGGATAAAAATCGATGGTGGATTTTTTAACGGCGTAGGTGCACCAAGTGCATTAGCTAACGGTAGTGATTTTGATAAGAAGAAAGATTTTATCGGACATATTGGAATAACAAGAACTGATAAATCAGAAATGATAAAATATGGTTTAGGAGCATCCTATTATGATGGCGGTTACAGATTAGATAATGATACAATATATTCATTAAATTCGGATGCA